>USLD01000006.1 GCA_900555495.1 uncultured Slackia sp.
CGTCAGGTCAAAGAGGCGGTTTCCATTCCGGTCATTGCCAACGGCGACGTGTTCAACGCCAGGGAGGCCGTCCACATCCTGTCCTACACCGGGGCGGATATGGCTATGATCGGCCGGGCCTGCTTTGGCAACCCCTGGATCTTCCGACAGTCCGCCGCCGCCCTGGCCGCCTGCGGCGAGAGCGGACAGGTCCGGACCGTCCTTCGGGATCTCGGAAATCGTGGCCTCGGTGATCAGGATCAGGCCAGCGACGGAGACCGCGGACTGCAGAGCGGTGCGGGTGACCTTCACGGGGTCGGAAACCTGCATCTCGATCATGTTGCCGTACTCGCCGGAAGCGAAGTTCAGACCCTCGCCCTTAGGCAGAGCCTTGACCTTCTCGATCACGATGCCGGCCTCCATGCCCGCGTTCTGGGCGATGGTGCGCATCGGAGCCTCGAGGGCCTTGCGGACGATGTCGACGCCGACCTGCTCGTCGTGGTTGGCGCACTCGACAGCGTCGAGAGCCGGGATAGCATCGACCAGAGCGACGCCGCCGCCTGCGATGATGCCTTCCTGAACAGCAGCACGGGTTGCCTGCAGGGCGTCCTCGATGCGGCTCTTCTTCTCCTTGAGCTCGGACTCAGTAGCAGCGCCGACCTTCATGACGGCAACGCCGCCGGAGAGCTTGCCCAGACGCTCGTTGAGCTTCTCGCGGTCGAAGTCGGAGTCGACGTGCTCGAGCTCGGCGCGGATCTGGTCGCAACGATCGGCGATGGCCTGCTTGTCGCCTGCGCCGTCGATGATGACGGTGGAGTCCTTGGTGACCTTGACGGTCTTGGCCTGGCCGAGCATGTTCAGCTGGGCCTCGCCGAGAACCAGGCCGAAGTCCTTCGCGATGACCTGGCCGTTGGTAACGATGGCCATGTCCTCGAGGATGCGCTTGCGGCGGTCGCCGAAGCCGGGGGCCTTGATGGCGGCGCAGGTGAAGGTGCCGCGCAGACGGTTCAGAAGGATGGTGGACAGAGCCTCGCCGTCGACGTCCTCAGCGACGATGAGCAGCGGGCGGCCGGTCTTGCTAACCTGCTCGAGGATCGGCATGACGTCCTGGATGGAAGAGACCTTCTGGTCGGTCAGCAGGATGAAGGGATCCTTGAGGACGGCCTCCATGCGCTCCATATCGGTGGCCATGTACGGGGAGATGTAGCCGCGCTCGTACTGCATGCCCTCGACGACCTCGATCTCGATGCCGAAGGTCTGGGACTCTTCGACGGAGATGACGCCGTCCTTGCCGACGACCTCCATGGCCTCGGCGATCTTCTCGCCCACGCCGTCGGAAGTCTGGTCGTCGCGTGCGGAGATGGCGCCGACGGAAGCGATCTGCTCCTTGGTGGAAACGGGAATCGCGTCGGTGGCGATGGCGTCGACCACGGCAGCGGCGGCCTTCTCGATGCCCGCACGGATGGAGATGGGGTTGGCGCCTGCGGCGATGTTGCGCAGGCCCTCGCTCACCAGGACGTCGGTGAGCAGCGTGGCGGTGGTGGTGCCGTCGCCCGCGACGTCGTTGGTCTTGGTGGCGGCTTCCTTCACGAGCTGAGCGCCCATGTTCTCGACCGGATCGGGAAGTTCGACTTCCTTGGCCACGGTAACGCCGTCGTTGGTAACCAGCGGAGCGCCGTAGGTGCGCTCGAGGGCGACGTAGCGGCCCTTGGGGCCGAGGGTCACCTTGACCGCGTCAGCCAGCTTGGTGACGCCTGCGGCAAGCGCGCCGCGCGCGTCGGTATCGAACTGAATATCTTTTGCCATGACGATTCACTCCTTCGTGTGATACGGCGGACGATGCATGTGCCGTCCGCCGTGGAAATGGCGAGAATGCGGGATTTAGTCGGTGTAGACGCCGTACAGGTCGTCGGAACGCAGGATGATGACCTCTTCGTCATCGACCGTGACCTCGGTGCCGCCGAACTTGCCGTACAGCACTCGATCGCCCACCTTGACGGGAACGGGAACCAGGTTGCCGTCCTTGTCGTGCTTGCCCTCGCCCACGGCCAGAACGACGCCGCTCTGCGGCTTCTCTTTGGCAGCGGAGGCGATGTACAGACCGGAAGCGGTGGTCTCTTCAGCTTCGTCGCGCTTGATGATGACGCGATCGCCCAAAGGCTTGAGATTCATGATCGTTATCCTCTCTCTAGCTTCCCTTGATAGTGGGGCTTCGTGAGTGCTAGCACTGTATGCCTTCGAGTGCTAACTGATGGCTATACTACCATCGCTTGGCGCGGATGCAAGAGAAATAACGGCGTTTCAGAGTGTTTCCTGCCAATCGTTACGCTTGCGTCATATTCCGCACGCATCATAAACGCGAAGAAGCGTTCGGGGAGGCGGTGTCACAACGCGATTTCGGCGTGAAGCCGCCGACACCCGCCTCGCGCACGCGCGCTATGTGATTTATAGGCGCAACGCCTTCGCCCGATCGATACGCCGCGCGCTCGGGGCGCTTTTTTGCTAAACACTTTTTTGCATATTTTCGACCGCTTACCCGATAAAATATGCTTTTGTCGCATTAAAGTGCGTATTTCAATGCATGATTGCCGCATAAAAAGCTTTATTTACTCTTTTTTATAAAAATCACTCTTTCAAAATAAAGCGCTCTATGCAATAATGCCCCCATCATATTTTTTGTTTGACTGCACAAAATGTGAAACTTGATAAAGATATATCACCAGTTCATCAATCATTTATAAGTTGTGCATTATCCCAATTTTTCGAGAAAAATGCCGCTTGCTGCCAAAAGCGGCCGTTCACACGCATCCAAGCGATGCGCATAAAGCGCGCGACGCCTTCGACCAGAAACGCCACCGCGCGCGTCGGCATCCGACGCGCCGGCAAGCCCGACGGATGCGCGCCCTTCATCCAACCGATCGCGGCACGAACGCCGCTTCGGCATAAGCCCCCGCAGAAAGGACCACGCATGATGAAGAAAAAAGCCCTCTTCCTCACCCTGGCGGTCGCCGCCCTCTGTGCGCTTCCGCTGCTCGCCTCCTGTTCCGGAGACGGGTCGTCCGACACCTCCGAGCCTGCTGCCGACGGCAGCTACACCCTCATCGAGGACGGCAAGCTCACCGTGGCCGCATCGCTCGACTTCCCGCCGTTCGAGAACCTCAATAACGGCAATGTCGAAGGTTTCGAGGTCGACCTGATGAAGGCCATCTCCGACAAGCTCGGCCTTGAGTGCAACTACCTGCCCACCATGAAGTTCGACACCATCATTCCCGCCCTGGTGGCAGGCGGCACCGCCGATGTCGGCGTTTCCGGCTTCACCATCACGCCCGAGCGCGAAGAAGAAGTGGACTTCTCCACCCCGTTCTGCGACACCAACCAGTGCATCGTCGTGCTGAACGGATCCGACATCGCCGATGAAACCCAGCTCGCAGGCAAGCGCATCGGCGCCGAGACCGGCACCACCGGCCTGACCTGGTCCAAGGAAAACCTCACCGACGCTCAGGAAATCGTCGCCTTCGATGAATATCCCGCCGTCTTCGCCGCCCTGCAGTCCGGCCAGGTCGCAGCAGCCGTCCTGGACAAGCCCGTCGCCGACTACTACATCAAGGTCGCCTACTCCGACTGCCAGGTAGTCAAAGAAATTCCCACCGGCGAGCAGTACGGCATCGCCGTGAGCAAGGAGAACCCGAACCTCACCGCCGCCATCAATGACGCCATCGCCGAGCTCCAGGCCGACGGCACCATCGCCGAACTCAACCAGAAGTGGTTCGGCATCTAAGACTCGATCGGACGCGCCGCTGTCGCGCTGAAGGCGCGGCAGCGGCGTCCTTGTCGGGCACATGCCTCCGTGCCCGACAAGGACGCCTTGCGCCCGTACGCGATACTGTGGATTCCCGTTAGAAAGGCATCGTCATGGACACCTTCGCTTCGCCGTCGCGTCGAAAGCACGTGCTTGCGCGAGCCGCTTGCATCGTCGCATGCGCGATCGCAACCCTCTTCCTCGGCCTCGTGCTGACCTCCACCGCGCCCTCCCAGGCGCATGCTCTCGAAGTGGAAGCCTGCACCGCCGCGCCGAACGAAGACGGCGGCAACCGCATTCTCGGAGCCACCCCCACCCGCGTCACGTGGCGCGCCCATTCCGCCGAAGACGAGAGCCTTTCGCGCATCACGCTCGCTTTCGCCGACGGCGTCGAACTGAGCGCCGACAAAGTAAAGGTCACCGGCCTTTCCGGCCTCGACCGCGTCGAGTTGAACGCCCAGACCAGTGCACCGGGCGACGGAACCATCGTCATCGATATGCCCGAAGCCGCCCCCGCAGGCGTTTCGTTCCTCGTCGAGATTTACAACGTGGTCTTCCCCGCCGACGGCGGAGAGTTCCAGGTAGCGGCCACCACCGAAGCCGCCGACGGAACCGTGAACGAACTCGGCCCCCTGGGAGGCGTCATCACGGTTTCCGGCGTCAGCGTCGCCGAAGGAATCGCCGCATGGCTCAACGATCAAGGCTGGGTCCAGGCTTGGAATTCCAACAAGTTCCTGCACCTGTTCTTCGATCCCGCAATCATCGTGACCAGCATCCCGAGCGTGTTCAACGGCTGGTTGGCGGCGCTCGGCATCGTGGTCATAGCATTCCCCGCCGCCATCCCCGTGGGCTTCGTGCTCGCCCTGATGCGCATGGCCCGTTTCCGCATCGTGCGCGCCGTGGCAGGCACCTACGTCAACATCGTACGCGGCACGCCTATGTTCCTCCAGATCTACATCGCATTCTTCGGTCTGCCGTTGCTGGGCCTCAACATCAACAATTTCGCCTTGGGCTGCTGCGTCATGGCTCTGAACTCGAGCGCCTATCTGTGCGAGATCTTCCGCGCAGGCATCCAGTCCATCAGCAAGGGGCAGTTCGAAGCGGCGCGTTCGCTGGGCATGAACAGCGTGCAGACCATGATCCATATCATCGCGCCGCAGGCATTCCGCCGCGTCATTCCCACTATGACCAACGAGCTCATCCTGCTGTATAAGGATACCTCGCTGCTGGCTGCCGTGGGCATCATGGAAACGGTCATGTACGCCAAGACGATTACCGCGGCGACGGGCAACATCACCCCGTACATCGTGGCCGCAGGCTTCTATCTGATCGTCACGCTGCCCATGAGCCGCATCACCCGCGCCATGGAAGACCGCACCGGCACCCATAAGGTCGCCCTCAAGAAAAAGCCCGCCGACAAAGAGCCGAAATCGGTTCGCAAGCAGGGCTGGAGCCCCGACCTGAACGCTGCGAAAGACGAACTCGCCATCAAGACGGCAGATTTGTAGGAGGCTCCTGATGACCATCGATACGACGAAATCCATCATCCGCATTCGCGACCTGCATAAAAGCTACGGCGACGTGGAAATCCTGAAGGGCATCGACCTGGATGTCTACAAAGGCGAAGTGGTCGTCATCCTGGGTCCGTCCGGCTCCGGCAAGTCGACCATGCTGCGCTGCGTGAACCGCCTCGAAGAGCCCACCAGCGGCCATATCTACTTCGAAGACACGGAAATCACCGACAAGAAGACCAACATCAACGAGGTGCGCAAGAACGTCGGCATGGTATTCCAGAACTTCAACCTGTTCCCCCACCTCACGGCCAAGAAGAACGTCATGATCGCCCAGCAGAAGGTGCTCAAGCGATCGAAAGAAGAAGCCGAGCGCATCGCAATCGAGCAGCTCGAACGCGTCGGCCTGGGAGAGCGCATGGACCACTACCCCGACGGCCTGTCGGGCGGCCAGCAACAGCGCGTGGCCATCGCCCGAGCGCTTGCCATGAATCCGCACGTGATGCTGTTCGACGAAGCTACGAGCGCCCTCGACCCCGAACTGGTACGCGGCGTCTTGGACGTCATGCGTCAGCTGGCCAAAGAGGGCATGACCATGATGGTGGTCACCCATGAGATGGGCTTCGCCCGCGATGTGGCCGACCACGTGATCTTCATGGAGGACGGCAAGGTGATCGAACGCGGCGCACCCGACGAGGTGTTCAACAACCCGAAATCGGAACGCACCCGCGCATTCATCGGCAACATCGCCTAAGGCGCACCGCTCCCGCCTCCATGCCGACCGATCGGAATAGTCCCGTTCGACAAATGGGCCCCGAGCATCCATCGCGATGTTCGGGGCCCATTCCTATACTGCACAAACGAAGCCTTCGTCTGAAACGAAGCGACTCCCCCGTACGACCGAAAGGCCCGAGGGAGTCGCCATGCGCTTCTATCGATATCGGATTCTTTACGCCTTTTCCTCGTCCTCCTGAGCGATCAAGCCATCGCGGCGCATAACGGGATACACCCATTCCGCAAGAAGCGCATGAGCGCGCTCATGCGCCGATTCGCCTTCGGAAACAGCCGAGACGGCCGCGCCGTCGACCAGGGCGATGACGAAACGCGGCGTGACGTCCTTAAGCCCCACACGGTCGATAATGCGCGCCACCGCAGAGTCCAGACGTGCGCGGCCGGCACGATACGCTCTTGTGACGGCCGTCGATTCAGACGCGGCCAAAAGCTGCATATAGTGAGGAGCGGCCGTTCCCGCTTCGGCGGGCATGCAGGCCGAAAGGAACAGATCGACCACGCGGTCGCGGCAATCCTGCACATCCATCTCTTCGGCCGCATCGGCCACGGATTCGGCGCGGCGAGCCCACGAACGCATGTTGTAGTCGCCCGCTTCATACAGCAGGTCGGAAATAGAATCGAAGTAATACCCGGTCGAAGATGCGGCAGTATTAGCGCGCTTGGCGACATTGCGATACGTCACCGCGCTCGGACCGTCTTCCTGCATGATCGCGGCCGCTGCCACGATCAAAGAAGCGCGAGTGATCTGCGCTTTGACAGACTTCGGCTCCTGTGCCGTTTTCTTAACAACCATAGCGACACCTTCTAGTACTCAAGAGACGCAAAGCGCCTCGTATTTGTCATCGTGTTGAGAATGAGCGCACCTCTACCGAAGCATCGGAAACGCAACGTGTCTCTTAGGCGGAAAAGACCGGTACGCAGAAAAAAAGCAGCGTCCACGCCGACCGCAGACGCTGCAATTCATAATTCTGGAACATTTTAGAACATCGACAGTGTTCCTCATGTCGTCAACCCGATGGATCGACAAGCTTTCCAAACCGTCTTCACAGCACCCGTGCGACACCCTTGCGCGGGGCTATGCGTCGAAAAGCCGACATGAACGCCTAAATCTCAGAAAGATCCTTGCCCGAATGCTCATGCGACATGATCATGGCAACCAGCGCGACGGCCGATATAGCGACCATATACCACGCAGGCGCGATCGTGCTGCCCGTCGCTTCGATCAAGGCGATCGAGATGAACGAAGCCGAGCCGCCGAACAGGGCGTTAGCCAGATTGAAGCTCAGGGCGAATCCCGAATAGCGGACGTCGGTCGGGAAAGTTTCCGTCAAGTAGCTCGACAGCGTTCCGTCGTTGATCGTCAGCAAGAAGCACATGACCAATTCGACGAGCAGAATGGTCATGAAGTCCTTCGAACTGAGCAGATAGAACGCAGGAACGGTCAGCACCACGAAGCCGACGCAAGCGGTGATCAGCATCTTCTTACGTCCGAACTTATCGGAGATATGACCCGAGAAGAAGATGAACGCGATGTAGACCACCAGGCAGATCGTCGTGATCATAGAGGCCTTCGCGGAATCGTACTGCACCGTGTCGATCAAGTAGTTCGGCAGATAGGTGAGAACCGCGTAGAAGCCGACGGCGTTAAGCATGCAAGCGCCGAAGCTGATGATCAGAACGCGAGGGTACTTCTTCATGAGGGTACGGAACGGGGCCTTGACCGCAGGGCCCTTTTTGTTCTCGAGGTCGGACTGCATCTTCGCATACACAGGAGAATCGCTCAGATGCTCACGCATGTAGTGCGTGATCAGGCCCAAAGGACCGGCGAGCAGGAACGGGATACGCCAACCCCAGTCGGTCACGAAAGCGGAATCGTGGCCGCAAACCGCATACATGACGGTTGCGAACATCGAGCCGCACAGGAGACCCGTGGCCGTAGAGGCAGGAACGACCGAGCAATACAGACCGCGCTTGTTGGCGGGCGCGTACTCGGCCAAAAACGTCGCAGCGCCGGCATATTCGCCCGAAGCGGAGAAGCTCTGAACCATGCGAAGGAGCAGAAGCAGCACGGGAGCCAGCAAGCCTACCATCGCATACGTGGGCAGGCAGCCGATCAAAAACGTTGCGCCGCTCATCAAAAGGATGGAGGCCGTCAGGGCCCACTTACGGCCCTTCTTGTCACCCATGTTACCCCAGAAGACTGCGCCGACGGGACGCATGAGGAACGAAAGTGCGAAGACGGCGAACGTTTCGAGAAGTGCCACCGTCGGATTGTCGCCGGGCATGAACACCAAAGCGATGACCGTCGCGAAGTAGGAATAACTCGCGTAATCGAACCATTCGATGAAATTGCCCAAGAAGGAAGAAACGACGACTCGCTTAAGCGTCTTGCTCTGTTCTTCTTGCGGCGGGTTCTGACCCGCCTCGGAGTGAGGCGGCATGGCGGTTTTGTCCGTCATAAAGAATCACTTCCTTTGGGGCTCGCTTCCGGCGAATTCAGAAACGCAACCCCCTAAGCGGACCGTTTGAACTGGTCGGCCGCGAAACCATGGACGGTATATCCGAATATATACCGCGGTCGCCACTACCCGATCGTCGATATAAAGCCGTTACGAAACAGTGGCTAAGCAAGCGTCGAGCCGCGACACAACCCCAGACCACGACGATTCGCGCACCGTAGCAGGAATGGCTCGCACCGCTTGCGAACAACAGGGCCGACGCATACCCCTACACGTCGGCCCCGACGCGATTTAGAAGTCTTCGAGCAGGTCGACCTGGGCCTTGCTGGCGCGCAGAACGAAAGCGCGCTTGGCCTTCGCGCCGCCCTGAGCGAGCTCGCGCAGAATAACGCGGCGCAGGCGCGGATAGTCGTTCATGCCGTACCACGCGAATGCCGTACCGCCGACATATGCCTCGACGATGCTGTGAACGGGCACGGAAGCGTCGCGCTTGGCGTCGAGCTCCAGATATTCGGCAATCTGCTTCTCGCAGACCTCGCGAATGACCTCGGGCGAAATCTCGAGGTCGCGAGCGAGCTGAGCGACCTGGCGGTCGACCTCGGCCTCGTCGGCCTGCGGGAAATACGTCACATCGTAGGTCACCGCGGCGACGCCCGATGCGGCGGCAAAGCCGAGCAAGTCCTCGAGCTTCACCATCTGGACATGTTCCTCGGTACGCTCGGCGATGTCGAGCTCCGCGGGGAAGCCCTTCAAGCCCGCCTTGTCGAACTCGGCCTTCAGGGCATCTTCGGCCACCGCAGCCTCAAGCTCGACATCCGTGGCAATGTGGACCAGGTTCTTCGTGATCTTCATTGCTGCACCATCCTCTCCTTGGAAAGCGTCCCGCTGCCATCGGTCTTCATGCATACGACCCTTTCTTGCGATGGCGAGGGGCGCATATGTACCTAAAAGCCTTGTGGAACCGGTAGAGACTCCGGGCGGTACATACGCGCCGCCCGGAGCAGCTTGTGCGGGAAAGGCGGTCGAACCGTGGGTCCGGCCGCCTTTCCGGGGCATAGGCTGAAAAGCTTACTTCAGGCCCTCTTTCGCCGCTTCCTCTTCGAGGTGAGCGGAGAGGTTTTCACGAACTTCTTCTTCCTGCTTCTGCTTACGGCCGGCGATCATGCCCTTGATGGACGGGATGGCGCCGCCACCGACGATCAAGATTGCGCCGATGATGGTGTTTGCCGTAAGGGCCTCGCCGAAGACGACCAGGCCGATGAAGATGGCAACAGGAACTTCCCAGTAGGCGATGGTGCCGTAGTCGGCAGCCGGGAGGTTGCGGCCTGCGACGAGCAGGAAGCCCAAAGCGATAGGACCGCAGACGATCCACAGCAGCACCGCGCCGACCCAGTTGAACGGAGTGAACTCAACGGAGGTGACCCAGTTCTCCTGACCGGCGGAGATGCCGTAGACGTTCATCAGGACGACGATGGCGACGGCGCCGAGAGTCGCGAAGATGAAGTTCCACACGCCGCGAGCGGTGGTGTCGGCATCCTTGCGGTAACCGTTGAAGAACATCGAAGCGCCGTAGAAAACGCCGGAGAGCAGACCGAAGATGTCGCCGATGCCCTTGAGCGGGAACTCGGGCGTAGAGGTCTGCAGGTTCAGGTCGACGCCGAAGGTCTGACCGCCGACGCCGAAGCCGATCAGGTTATTGCCGAACAGCATACCGATGAATACGGCGACCAGGCAGACCCACTGAAGCGCGGAGATAGGCTCTTTACGGAAAATACGAGCGAGCAGGATGCAGATGACGGGACCGGTGTAGATGAACAGAACCGCGTTCGCGACCGTCGTCAAAAGCGTCGCCGTAACATAGCAGGCAAGGGACATGCCGATCATCAAACCGCCGAGCGCGATGGCGGGGGTGAGCTTCAGCTTCTTGAAGGTCGCCACTTTGTGCGTGGCGAACAGCAAGATGACGAAGAACAGCACGCCCATGCCCATGCGGCCGACGGCCATCAGAGCGCCGATGGAGTCGCTGCCCGCGAGGCCCTGGGTGCCGTCGAACATGTCGACGCGCGTACCCCAGCGGCTGAACAAGGGCACGAGGCCCATGCCGGTTGCGGAGATGAGCATGGCAATGGTGCCAAGGCCCAGCTTCATTTCATAGCCGTTCCCTTCCCCTTTAGAGGGAGCGGCATTCGTGTTCTTTCCTTCAGCCATTGGTCCTCCTTAAAACCAACAAGCCGGTAAATTACCCCCTCACCCATCTGGGTGCCTGCATGTTTCGCCTTGCCGAACAGGGCAGCATATGTTTCCCATGCTTATGCGCGCCATCTGCACTATCGGGCAAAACGGCATCCCGTTCCGAACGTTACGAGGGGGTTAGATAAAAAGGGGGTTCGGCCCGCCGTGGGCAAACCGAACCCCGCTGTTAAGCTGCGCTAGCTATGCAGCCAGCATATGTTTTTGAAGAGCAGAAACTAGTCGTTCCACATCTCCGGGTGGATGAGCGTGTCGTCCTTGACGCGGTTCGGGAAGTAATCCTCGCAGCCGCCCTCGCGGTAGACGTCCGCGGTGGAGCAGTGCAGACCGCCACCGAACGGATAAGCGTCGCGCAGGTCAACAGGGATGACGTTCATGCCGAGCTTGTCCATCTGCTCCTGCTGGTGAACCTCGGAGGCCTCAACGATGACCGTGGAGGGATCGAGAACCAGGCAGTTCATGGACAGCCACACGGAGCTGTAGCTGAGCGCGGGAGGCTCGGTGTGAGCCGGCTGAGCGGCGTCGACGACCTGCCAGTCGTTGGCCTCGAAGATGGCCAGCTGACCCTCGGCGGGATGACGGTTCGGGTTGTTGATAATCAGGCCCGGACGCAGCGGCACGAAGGTGGCGTCGATGTGGATCGGGTAGGGGTCGCCAGGGAAGTTCATGGCATGGACGCGCAGCTCGGGATAGTAGCGCTGGAACCATTCCATAGCGGTGCGGTTGGTGGTCAGACCATGCTGGATGAACAGGTCCTTACCCATACGCATGACGTCAGCGGCGTCCCACATGGGCTCGACTTCGGTGGTGACGAAGTCTTTGTTGGCGGTGCGGACGAGACGCTCCTCGAGGGTGATCTTCTCGTCGAAGTAGTTGTGCTTGTAGGAAGCATCGGTCAGACGGGGACGGGGCGCCTGGGTCCAGAGGAACTCGGGATCCTCGTCGAAGTACTGCTTCATGAGCGGCCAGTAGGCGAGATACTCGAAGTAGCGGCAGCGGAAGGAGTTGGCGGAGGCCATGATCTCGTTGCCGATCGTGAGCAGGATGTCGCGGGGAGGCATGCAGGTCATCATGGAGTCATTGCGGAAGTCGGGGGTGCCGATGGCCTGGTTCCACTGCAGCGGGGTGGGACGGTCGACGACGACGCCGCGGTCCTCGACTGCGCGGACGAGGTTCTCGAGGCACTCGTTGCCGCGCTCGACGGTCTCGAGAGGACGAAGGCCCCAAATGCCGCGCATCTCGGAGTCTACCGGCACCTTCTCGGAGGTCGCGGGCTCCTCGGGCGGGATCATCGAGTAGTCGCAGCGGCCGACGATGACGCGCTTCAGCGGATCCCAGTCGTTCCAAGAATTAACGATTTTAGCCATAGCTCTTCATCCTTTCTGGGAGATGCCCCATCTCCCATACTATCCGATGCATATTCTTACCAAATAAGCATCGGGATTGGATTATCGACAAGAGTTTGAAATTGTCGGCGCCAACGCATTCAATCTCTGCCGTTTTCACGTTTAGAATCATATCACCAAAATTGATAGCTTGTAATAGATTAATAAGCTTCTTTTTATTCATTGAATTGCATATTAAGCTTATGACCTGGTATTTTACTTTGTTCTATTTTTGTTCACGCTCTCAAAAGTTTTCTTTGCTTTTGCAAATTCCGCATGTCTTATGCAGTTGCTTACATCCCTCATCAATACCACGTGTCCGGGCGTGTACACATCAGCATTTTTCTTTTCCTCATTGATGCATCTTTTTTCGTTTTCATGCAATTTGCACACCTGTGGCGATACATCTGCTTCTTTTTATTCAACGACACTAAACGCTGCCGTTCGTTGCCTGCAATTGCCCACTTGCGGTATTACAATGGACTGTCGGGAAGAGCTTCATTTTGAAGCCAAGGATCCAGAGAGAGGAATTCCCTATGACTAAGTTTTCCCACGTAATCATCCGACGCCCTGGCAAGTCTTTGTGCAACGGCATCACCAGCGCGCCCGAACTCGGCCAGCCTATCTATGAGCGCGCCATCGAAGAGCACTACGACTACGAGCATGCGCTCGAGCAGTGCGGCGTTGACGTAACGGTCTTGCCCGCTCTTGAGGAATATCCCGACAGCTGCTTTGTCGAAGACCCTGCCGTCATCACTCGCTGCGGCGCTATCATCACCAATCCTGGCGCAGACTCCCGTAACGGCGAGAAAAATGAAATCGAGCCCGTTGTCCGCCGCTTCTTCGACGACGAGCATGTTAAGCATATCGTCTCCCCCGGCACCCTCGATGGCGGCGACGTTATGATGGTCGGCGACCACTTCTATGTAGGTCGTTCCGCCCGCACCAATGAAGAGGGCATCCGCCAGTTCTTCGAAATCCTCGAAGGCTGGGGTCTCGAGGGCTCCGAGGTTCCGCTGGAAGAGGTTTTGCACCTCAAGACCGGCGTGAACTACATCGAGGACAACAACATGCTGGTTTCCGGCGAATTCATCGAGAAGGAAGATTTCGCCCAGTACAACAAGATCGTCGTCCCCGAGGAAGAGGCCTACGGCGCCAACTGCATCTGGGTCAACGGCACCGTCATCGTGGCCGAGGGCTATCCCACCGTCCTCAAGGCCGTTCAGGACCTGGGCTACAAGACCCTCGTCGTCGACACCTCCGAGTACCGCAAGGTCGACGGCGGCCTCTCCTGCCTGAGCCTGCGCTTCTAAAGCGTCCGCATATACGCACCCGACGGGCCCTTTCAATGGAAGGGCCCGTTTTTTTCTGCCTGCGATCATGTGCAAAGCGTGTGCTTTCGCCGCAAACGCAAGTTTCCGATGCAAAACGCCCGCAAGCAGTCATAATTGTCACTTCGTCATTATTCGCAGCTTTTTCGATTGCTATCAGCTGCGCCATGAGCCTTGACGGCCTTTGCGTGCAACGAATCGCACGCGCGAATTTCGTCCGAGGCTCCGTTCGAGACGTCGCCTCATTGCGAGATTCGCCCTTCGGAATCGCTCGAGCGCCTCTGCCGCGCTTGAAATCCGTTCTGCAGAAATCTCCTCACGAAGCATCCGTGCAAACGGAGCGCCGCTGCGCGCACGTCCCGATACGCGCGCCGCCATGCTTGTCGCTCGAAGCACGACTTAAGGAGACTGTCATAGCTACCTTCGCCGAACTCGGACTGTCCGAAAACGCCCTCGCCGCCGTCGAGGCCCTGGGATACACCGACCCCACCCCTGTTCAGGAACGCGCCATTCCGCTGGCCCTCGAAGGCCGCGACGTAATCGCCGCCGCCAAGACCGGCACCGGCAAGACCGCCGCGTTCTCTCTGCCTTCCATGGGCACCCTTCCCCACCGCAAGGGAAGCGAACGCGGTCCCTTCATGCTGGTCATCTCCCCGACCCGCGAGCTGGCGAGCCAGATCGCAGACACCTGCATGCCCATCGGCAAGCACACCCACCACTTCGTGGGCGTCTTCCTGGGCGGCGTCGCATACGACCGACAGATCAAGAAGCTCGAACGCGGCCTGGATGTGGCGATCGGCACGCCCGGACGCCTGATCGACCTCATGGAGCGCGGCGCGTTGAACCTGAACGAAGTGAAGGTTCTCGTGCTCGACGAGGCCGACCGTTTGCTCGACATGGGCTTTTGGCCCCAGGTCGAGCAGCTTGTAAAGGCGACGCCCGACACGCGTCAGACGCTGCTGTTCTCGGCAACGATCGACCGCAGCCAGGACCAGACCATGTTCTCGGTGCTCAACAACCCTGAAATCGTCGAAATCGCCCAGCGCGGCGAAACCGCCGACAAGGTTGACCAGTACGTCATCAACACCACGCGCCGTCAGAAACCCGAGCTTCTGAACGCCCTTATTAAAGAAAAAGGCGGTTCGCGCGTCATCGTCTTCACCAAGACCAAGGGGTGCGCGGACAACTGCACCCGTCGCCTGCAGCGTATCGGCATTCCCACCGAGGCGATCCACGCCGACCGTAGCCAGGCACAGCGCAGCCGTGCGCTCGACGCTTTCCGCAACGGCCGCGTGAACGTGATCGTTGCGACCGACGTCTTGGCCCGCGGCATCGACGTGCCCGAGGTCGACTACGTCGTCAACTACGACCTGCCCATCATGCCCGAAGACTATGTGCACCGCATCGGCCGCACCGGCCGTGCGGGCGCGGGCGGATTCGCCGTGTCGTTCGTCACTCCCGACACCAAAAACCTGCTGCGCAGCGTGCAGAAGTTCATCGGCACCGACATCGAAGTCATGCAGTTCAAGGTTCCGAAGGACGCCTTCGAGCCCCTGCCCGATTCCGACCCCCGCATGATCGCCAAGGCCGAGGCCGAGGCCGCCGAGAAGGCCGCGCGCAAGGAGCGCGAGCGCAACGGCAAGAAGGGTAAGGGCGGCAAGAACAAAAAGCCCCGCCAGCGCGACATCGAGCGCAGCGAAGACCATAAGCGCAGGAAGGCTGCCGAGGCTCGCGGCGAAGAGTACGTGCCCATCAAGCGCGAGCATCCGAAGGGCCCGAAGAAGCCGACGCTCGCCGAGCGTCAGGCAGCCGCCGAAGAGGCCTTCAACGCCATGTTCGACATGCCGAACATCCCCGATGCCCCGAAGAAGGCCGACAAAAAGCGCGGCGACTTCGACAAGCGCGACAAAAAGGGAGGCCGCGGCGACAAGAAGGGCAACGGCCGTTCTTACGACCGCGACGGCAAACGATACGACCGCTCCGACGAGCGCCGCAGCGACGAGAGCTACGACCGCAACGGTCGCGGCAAGAAGTACAGCGACAAGCAGTACTCCGACGGTCGCGGCGGCAAGCCCGGCAAAAAGCACAACGGCAAGGGCGGCTACGACAAAAACCGCGGCGACCGCGACGGCTACCAGCGCAGCAGCAAGAGCGGCTATGGCTCGAAAAACGGCTCGTACGCCAAAAACGGCAAGGGCGGCAAGGGTTCGTTCGACAAAGGCCGCAAGGGCAACGGCGGCGGACGCGGCAAGAGCGAATTCCGCCCCGGTCGCGGCGGACGCAGCGGCTATGCCGGCAAGGGCGGCAAGCGCTAAGCCTCGATAACGCGCCCGTTCGAAGCGTTTTCGCATACGAAAGGAGGGTTCCTCGCGGAACCCTCCTTTTTTTCTTGCCGATATGCGATTCGCTCGAGAAAAGCGCAGCCCGGAACTTAGTTGCCTGCTGCGCGCTTTTCCTGGTAAGCCTTGACCAGGCGCTCCTGCACGTCATGCGGAGCCTGCTCGTAGCCGTTGAGTTCGATGGAGTAGCTGCCGCTGCCACGCGAAATGGAGCGCAGGTCCTTGGTATAGGTAACCACCTCGGCATACGGCACGCGCACCAAAATGATGGTCTCGCCCGCGTCGTTTGAGTCGGTGCCGATGATACGGCCGCGACGCGTGGAGATGTCGCCCATCACGGCGCCTGCGTACTCCTCTCCCACCGCGATGCTCATATCGGCCATAGGCTCGAGCAGCACAGGCTTCGCCTGCTCGCATGCGGCACGGAAGCCGATACGCGCAGCGGTCTTGAACGCCATCTCGTTGGAGTCGACCGAATGATACGAGCCGTCGTAGACGGTGCATTTGATGTCGACCATGGGGTATCCGGCCAGGAAGCCCTCCGTCATGGCTTCCTGCACGCCCTTGTCGACCGCAGGAATCAAGCCGCCTGGAATGACGCCGCCCTTGATGGCATCGACGAATTCATATCCAGCGCCGGGATTGGGCTCGAGACGCAGCCAGCAATCGCCGAACTGGCCGGCGCCGCCCGTCTGCTTCTTGTGACGACCCTGGGCCTCGGCGGTCGCGCGGATGGTCTCGCGATACGGAATGCGCACGGGAACCAACACGGCTTCGACGCCCGCCTGATCCTGCAGGCGATGCAGGATGGTTTCGACCTGGGCCTCGCCCATGGCGGTAATCACCGTCTGATGCGTTTCCTCGCGACGCTCGATCTTAACCGTGGGGTCGTTTTCGGCCACGCGGGCGAGGAACGTGCCCAGCTTGTCTTCTTCTTTCTTGTTAGCGGCCTCAATAGCCACGGGGTATTGCGGAACGGGCAGCGGCAAGGGGTCGATGGCGATATCGCCCGTATGCGAAAGCGTGTCGCCCGTACGCGTGTCGGCGAGCTTGGGAACCACGATGATATCGCCCGCCATGGCGCCCTTCACATCGATGGTCTCCTTGCCCTTCATAATGCACACGTGGCCCAGGCGCTCCTTCTTGCGCGTGCGGGCATTGACCAGCTCGACGCCCGGCGCGAACGTGCCGGAGAACACCTTGATGAAGCTCAGACGGCCCACATAGGGGTCGGACAGCGTCTTGAACACGAAGCCTGCAGCCTGCTGGTCGCCCTTGGTCACGCGGATCTCGCCGCCGTCGGCCAGACGGAACGCGCCGTGGGCCGTCGGGTGCGGGAAGTAGGTGCAGATATCCTCCATCAAGCCCTGGATGCCCTGCTTGATGATGGTGGAGCCGACGAACACGGGAATAAACAGCTCCTGAGCGATGGCCTTGTCGAACAGGGACTCGAGCTCTTCCTGAGTGAGCTGCTCGTCGCCATCGAGATATTTCATCATAAGGTCCTCGTCGGCTTCGGCCACGAGGTCGCACAGCTTCTCACGCGCCGCTTCTGCCGCTGCGGCGTATTCGGCAGGAATTTCCTCGATGCGCTCGGCGTCGCCTTCGAAGTAGCGGGCCTTCATGCGAAGCACGTCGATGACGCCCTTGAAATCTTTATCGACGCCGATGGGAATGGTGACGGCGCCCAAGCGGCTGCCGAAGCGCGCGTGCAACGCGGCCATGATCACATCGAAATTGGCGTTTTCGCGGTCGATGTGATTGATGAAGACCGAGCGCGACAGGCGCATGCCCTCGGCTTCGCGCCACAGCTTGTCGGTCATGACCTGCGGGCCCGCCACAGCATCGATGACGAACATGGCCATTTCGGCAGCCTGCATGGTGGCAAGCGTGTCGCCGATGAAATCAGGGTGGCCCGACGTATCCAAAAGATTGATCTTGTAGTCTTTATAAGGGATAGGAGCAATCGAAGTGCTCATCGTGAACTTGCGCTTGATTTCCTCGGCGTCGTAGTCCATGAACGATTTTCCGTCATGCGTGGTGCCCATGCGCGGAGTCTGGCCGGAAATGTAGAGCATCGCCTCAGCCAATGACGTCTTGCCCGCACCATCCTGTCCGACCAACACGATGTTGCGGACATGCAAAGTCTCGGGAGCTGCCATGATAAACCACCGTCCCTTTCTGGGATTTCCCCTACGTGGCACAGATACGCTCTTGCGTCATGGTTGTCAGTGTAACGCAAAGACGCGTGTAGCCGCATCGCAACATCGCCCCAGTTCAAACCCATCTTTTACCACGCCGCCGGGCGGCTCCATGCCATTGCGGGAAGAGCAGCCGGCCGCGACGATACAGAACCCGTCGCTCCAAGCAACAACGCGATCGCCCGACGACATGCCGCCATACGCTCTTTCGGTTTTTGACCGATAAAAAGCGCGGATTCGCAACGGCGCCAAATCGCACCGCTATACTTGGCGATTATTCGCACCCACGGCGCATCGGCGCCCTACGATAGGAGCAAGGCATGACCTATTCGACTCAAATGGAGGCCGCAAAGGCCGGCATCGTCACGCCCGAGATGAAAACCGTCGCGGAAGACGAGGGCATCGACGTCGAGGTCCTGCGCGCACGCGTGGCCGCAGGAACCGTGGCCATCCCCGCGAACCGCAATCATCGCAACCTGCATGCGAGCGGCGTAGGCGAAGGCCTGCGTACCAAGATCAACGTCAACCTGGGCATCTCCGGCGACATGCGCGATTACGACTGCGAAATGAAGAAGGTCGACATGGCGCTCAAGTTCGGCGCCGAAGCCATCATGGACCTGTCCAACTACGGCAAGACGCACGATTTCCGCCGCGCGCTCGTCGAGAAGTCCCCCGCGATGATCGGCACCGTTCCCATGTACGACGCCGTAGGCTATCTGGAAAAAGATCTCGCGCACATCACCGCCGATGACTTCATGGAAGTGGTGCGCGCCCATGCCGAGGAAGGCGTCGACTTCGTCACCATCCATGCAGGCCTCAACCGCAAGGCCATCGACAGCTTCAAGCGCAGCGGCCGCAAGATGAACATCGTCAGCCGCGGCGGCAGCCTGATCTATGCCTGGATGGAAATGACCGGCAACGAGAATCCGTTCTTCGAACACTACGACGAGCTGCTCGACATTCTGCGCGAATACGACGTCACCATCTCGCTCGGCGACGCGCTACGCCCGGGCTGCCTTGCCGACGCCACCGACGCGGGCCAAGTCGGCGAGCTTATCGAACTGGGCCTGCTGACGACGCGCGCATGGGAACGCGACGTGCAGGTGATGATCGAAGGCCCCGGCCACATGGCGATGAACGAGATCGCCGCCAACATGCAGATTGAAAAACGCCTGTGCCACAACGCGCCCTTCTATGTGCTCGGGCCTCTGGTGACCGACATCGCCCCCGGCTACGACCACATAACCTCCGCCATCGGCGGGGCGATC
>USLD01000007.1 GCA_900555495.1 uncultured Slackia sp.
ATCATCAACACCGTCGACGCCACCAACATCGAGCGCAACCTGTACCTGACGCTGCAGCTCATGGAGCTCGATATTCCCATGGTGCTCGCGCTCAATATGATGGATGAAGTCACGGCCAACGGCGGCACGGTGGATATCAATGCGCTCGAAGCCATGCTCGGCATTCCCGTGGTGCCCATTTCGGCCGCGAAGGGCGAAGGCATCGACGAACTGGTCGACCACGCCTTGCACGTGGCGCGCTTCGTCGAGCGTCCCGGGCGCCAGGATTTCTGCCGCCAGGACGGGTCCGACGGCGGTGCGCTGCATCGTTGCATTCACGGCATTTCCGAACTGGTCGAAGACCATGCCGTGCGCGCCGGCGTGCCCGTGCGCTTCGCCGCCACCAAGCTCGTCGAAGGCGACGACCTGGTGCGCGATGCCCTGCGTTTCGACGAGAACGAGAAGCGCGCCATCGAGCGCATCGTCTCGCAGATGGAAAGCGAAGGCGGCGCCGACCGCATGGCCGCGCTGGCCGACATGCGCTTCCGCTTCATCGAAGCCGTGTGCGATGCCACGGTGGTCAAGCCGTCGGAGAGCCGCGAGCACAAGCGTTCGGTGGCGATCGACCGTATCCTGACGGGCCGCTTCACCGCGCTGCCGGTGTTCGTGGCCATCATGGGCGTGGTGTTCTGGCTGACGTTCGGCGTGGTCGGCGCCGTGCTGCAGGATTGGATGGACGTCGCGGTGGGTTGGGTGACCGACCTGGTGGACGCAGGTCTTACGGCATGGGGCGTCAACGAGGTGGTGCATTCCCTCGTGATCGACGGCGCGTTCGCGGGCGTGGGAAGCGTGCTGAGCTTCCTGCCCATTATCGTGGTGCTGTTCTTCTTCCTCTCGCTTTTGGAGGATTCGGGCTACATGGCCCGCGTGGCGTTCGTGATGGACAAGCTTTTGCGCAAGCTGGGCCTGTCGGGGCGCAGCTTCGTGCCCATGCTGATCGGCTTCGGCTGTTCGGTGCCCGCCATCATGGCCACGCGCACGCTTCCTTCCGAACATGACCGCAAGATGACGGTCATGCTGACGCCCTTCATGAGCTGCTCGGCGAAGCTGCCTATATACGCCCTGTTCACGGCGGTGTTTTTCCCTGACCATGCGGTCATCGTGATGATTGCGCTCTATGTGATGGGCATGGTCGTGGGCGTGCTGGTGGCGCTCGTGCTCAAGCGCACGGCGTTCAAGGGCGATCCCGTCCCCTTCGTCATGGAGTTGCCGAACTACCGCATGCCGTCGCTTGGCAATATGGGGCGTCTGGTATGGGATAAGGCGAAGGATTTTCTGACCCGCGCATTCACGATCATCTTCCTGGCGTCGGTGGTCATCTGGTTCTTGCAGACCTTCGACCTGCGCCTCAACGTGACGGCCGATTCCGCCGACAGCCTGCTCGCCATGCTGGGCGGCCTGATCGCGCCGGTGTTCGCGCCGCTCGGCTTCGGCGATTGGCAGGCCTCGACGGCGTTGGTCACGGGCTTCGTGGCCAAGGAAAGCGTGGTGAGCACTTTGACGGTGCTGCTGGGCAGCGCTTCGGCCATCACGACCCTGTTCACTCCGCTGACTGCGTTCGTCTTCCTGACGTTCGCGCTGCTGTACACGCCTTGCGTGGCCGCCATCGCGGCCGTGAAAAACGAGCTGGGCGTCAAAAGCGCCGTGGCGGTGGTGGCGATGCAGTGCGGCGTTGCCTGGGTGGCGGCGTTCATCGTGAGGATGGCCGGCGCATTGCTCGGCTTGGCGTAGCGCGGCCGTTCGGCATCGGGAATGCAACGGATGGCGTCGCGACGCTTTGTGCGACGCCGCGCGACTATAATGAGGAAAAACGGAAGGCCCGCGCGCTCGACGCCTCCTGCTTCCGTATGAGAAGCGGCGGTTCGCTGCGGGCCGAGTGTGATCCCTGCAAGACGGAGCGTGTGCTATGGCCTTTGTCGAATTCCGCGATGTACGCAAGATTTACAAGATGGGCGAAGTGGAGGTGGCGGCCGCCGACGGCCTCTCGTTCGACATCGAACAGGGTGAGCTCGTGGTGGTGGTGGGCCCGTCGGGCTCCGGCAAGACCACGTTGCTCAACATGCTCGGCGGCATGGATTCGTGCACATCGGGCTCGATCAAGCTGGCGGGTCGCGAAATCAGCGCATTCGGCGACAAGGAGCTCACCGATTATCGTCGCTACGATATCGGCTTCGTGTTCCAGTTCTACAACCTGGTGCAAAATCTCACGGCGCTCGAGAACGTCGAGCTAGCCTCGCAGATCTGCCGCGACCCTCTTCCCGCAGCCGATGTGTTGGCGCAGGTGGGCCTGGCGCACCGCATGGATAATTTCCCCGCACAGCTTTCGGGCGGCGAACAGCAGCGCGTGGCCATCGCCCGCGCCCTTGCGAAAAACCCCAAATTGCTGTTGTGCGACGAGCCCACAGGCGCGCTTGACTATAAGACCGGCAAAGCCATCTTGAAGCTTTTGCAGGATACGTGCATTCAGACCGGTCGCACCGTCGTCTTGATTACGCATAATATGGCGTTCACCGACATCGCCGACCGCGTCATCCATATCAAAGAAGGCCGCGTCGAGAGCGTCGAGCTGAACGCGCACCCTGTCGCCGCCGACACCGTGGAGTGGTAGGTCATGAAGAGCGTTTTCAATAAAGGGGTGCAGCGGTCGATCACCCATTCGCTCGGCCGCTTTCTCGCCATAGCCGTGATCGCCGCGCTCGGTACCGGTTTTTATGCGGGCTTGCGCATGACAGGGCCCGACATGCGTCTGGCTGCCGATCGGTATTTCGACGGTACGAATATGGCCGACTTGCGCGTGGTGTCCACGTTGGGCTTGAGCGACGACAACATCGACACGCTGCGCGACATAGAGGGCGTGCAGGGAGTCATGCCCGCCCACGAGGTGGACGTGCTGGCCACCGTGGATGACGTGCAGTACACCATGCGCGTCCAGTCGTTCGACGCCGATGCCGCCCGTGCTTCCGACACATCCGACGGCGAGAACGCCGTTTCTTCCGACGAATCGTACCTGAACAGGCCTATTCTGGTCGAAGGCGCATGGCCTGAAGGCCCTGACGAATGCGTGCTGACCGCCGATGTGGTGATGGACAGCGACGTGTCCGTGGGCGATACCGTGGTGGTGCTCGAAGGCACGCAGGATGTCGACGAGACGCTGGCTTCGCGCGAATACACGGTGACGGGCTTCGTGCGATGCTCGTACTACGCTTCTCCGACCAATCTGGGAACGACGTCTTTGGGCAGCGGGGCGCTCGAGCAGGTGGCGTTCGTCGACAACGCGGGCTTCGCTTCCGATATGCCCTATACCGAAGCGTTCATTTCGGTGGCGGGCGCCTCCGACGAGATGGCGGGAAGCGACGAGTACCAGGCGAAGGTCGACGCGGTGGCGCAGCGTATCGAAGACGCCGGCATCGGGGCGGTCCGCTTGAACGAGGTGAGGGCCGAAGCGCAATCCGAGCTTGACGAGAAGCGCGCCGAATACGAGTCCGAGCGCGCCGACGCCGAAAGCAAGCTGGCCGACGGCGCGGCCGAGCTCGACGATGCGCGCGTGCAGCTTGACGATGCCGCCGCGAAGCTCGAAAGCGGCCAGGCCGATTTGGATGCCGCCGCAGGCACCATCGCTTCGAGCGAGCGCGCCATCGCCAACGGGCAGGCGTCTTACGACGAGGGCGTGGCGGAACTGGCGGCTCGTCGTGCCGACGCGCAGGCGCAGCTTGCCGCCGCCCAGGCACGGATCGACGACGCCCAGGCCCAGTACGACCAGGCCATGGCTACGCGCGCCGAGCTTTCTGCGCAGCTCGACCAGGCCCGCGCGGGTCTCGGGCAGATAGATGCAGCCATCGCCGAAAACATGCCTTCGATCGACGAAGGCATCGCGGGCGCTCAGGGCGCGATCGCTGCCGTGCAGGCGCAGATCGACGCGCTTGATCCGAAGGCGCCCGGATATGCGGAGCAGCTGGCGGCGTTGGAGGCGCAGCGCGCGAAGGCCCAGGGCATGCTCGATGAGCTGCAAGGCCGCAAAAACGAGCTGCTCGGCCAGCGCGCTCAGCTCGCAGGGGCCGTGGACCGCCTGACGGCGGGTATCGCGCAGATCGACGACCAGACCGCCGGCGTGCCTGACCGGCTTGCCGCCGCCCGCGGCGAGCTTTCCGCCCAACGAGCCGCCGCCGAAGAAGGCTTCGCTGCGGCTCAGCGTCAGCTTGACGCCGCCGCAGCCGAGTTGGCGAGCGGCCGCGCGCAGCTGCAGTCGGGCAAAAGCGCTTACGATGAAGGCGTGGCCGAACTTGCCGACGGCAGGGCGGAATACGGCGAGGGCCTGACGTCCTACGAAGAGGGCAAGGTCGAATACGACGAGCAGAAGGCCGACGCCGAGGTTCAGTTCGCCGATGCTGAAAAACAGCTCGCCGAAGCTCAAGAGAAGATAGACGAGCTCGAGGCCCCTGAAATCCTCGTGCTCGATCGCTCGAAGAACATGGGCGCCGAAAGCTTCAAATCCGACGCCGGCCGCATCGACCGCATCGCCATGGTGTTCCCGTTCATCTTCTTCTTGGTGGCGGCCTTGGTGTCGCTGACCACCATGACGCGCATGGTGGAAGAGGAGCGCGTGCTTATCGGCACGTACAAGGCGCTCGGATACAGCAACGCGCGCATCATATCGAAGTATTTGGTGTATGCGGCGGTGGCCAGCGGCGTCGGCGCGCTCGTAGGCATCGTGGCGCTCTCGCTGTTTTTGCCGTACTTCATCATGAACGCCTATGCGATCATCTACGCGGTGCCGCCGCGCCCCGTGCCGATCGACCCCGGTATGGCGTTGCTTTCGGCGGGTTTGGGCATGGGCATCACGCTGGCGGCCACCTGGTTCGCCGCGGCTTCGACCCTGCGCGAAACGCCGGCCGCGCTCATGCTGCCGCGCGCGCCCAAGGCTGGCAAGCGTATCCTGCTCGAGCGCATCAAGCCGCTGTGGAGCCGCATGTCGTTCTCGTGGAAGGTCACGTCGCGCAACATCTTCCGCTATAAGCGCCGCTTCTTCATGGCTATCGTGGGCATCGCGGGCTGCACGGCGTTGTTGCTGACGGGCCTGGGTCTGCAAAACGCCATCAACGACATCATCGACAAGCAGTTCGGCGAGATCTACCACTACAACATGGTGGTGCGCGAGGCCGATGACGTGTCCGATGAAGACGCCTCTAAGGTCGAGGCCGCGTTGGCGGCATCGGGCGAAGACGTCGCGTTCACGGCCGCTCATACCGAGAATATGCTGGCCGCCCGTGTGGACGACCCCGACGGCGAGCATCAGCGCTTCGAGCTGATCGTGCCCGAGGATCCTGCCGACTTCGCGACGTACGTCACCATGCGCGAGCGTCTGGGCCACGACCCGTTGACCCTCGATGACGACGGCGTGGTGATCAGCGAGAAGCTGGCGATCGAGCTTGGACTCGAACAAGGCGACCCGATCCTGCTCTTCGACGAAGACGCGGTGGGCAACGCTACCGGCGCGGGCCGCGAGACGCGCGTTGCGGGCATCATGGAAAACTATGTGAGCCAGTACGCCTTCACCACGCCGCGCGGCTTCGATGCGCTGGTGGGCGAGGCGCCTGCCTATACGACGGTCTACGCGAAGGCGACCGAAGACGAGATGCAGCGTTCGGAGCTTTCCGACGAGCTGCTGGCGATCGACGGCGTGAAGACCGTGGGCTTCAACGACGAGACGATCGAGTCGTATCGCACCATGCTCAAGAGCGTCGATGCGGTGGTGGTGGTTCTGGTGATCGCGGCGGCGGCTCTGGCGTTCGTCGTCCTGTACAACCTCACCAACATCAACATCACCGAGCGTCAGCGCGAGATCGCCACGCTCAAGGTGCTCGGCTTCAACGCGCGCGAGGTGAACGCGTACATCTATCGCGAGACGCTGCTGCTTTCGGCGATAGGCGCGCTTGTCGGCTGCGTTCTGGGCGTGTTCATGGAGGGCTTCGTGGTGGTGACCGCCGAGGTCGACCAGGTGATGTTCGGTCGCGCCATCCATGCGATGAGTTTCGTCATCGCCTTCGCGCTCACGATGTTCTTCTCGGTGCTCGTGACGCTGTTCATGCGCAAGAAGCTTTCCGGCATCGACATGGTGGAGAGTTTGAAATCGGTCGAGTAGCGAAAGGCGGCCTTCGGGCCGCCTTTTTTGCTGTCTGCCCTGCGTTGCCGTCGACGATTCGCGTTTGCGGCGGGCTTGTCGTTCCGACAGGGCGTCGTGCTATGCTGCTCGTTGTTTCGTACGATGCGTACGTCCGCGCGGGGAAGGGGTCGGCGTGAATATCCGGTCGCGTTATTTCGAACAGACGGCGCAGCAGGTGGTCGCCGATTATTTCGCGTGGCTGCGCAAGACGCGCGCCTTCGCGATCTTTGCTGCTGTGGTTCTCGGCGTGGCGGCTATCGCCTTCGTGTTCATCGGGTCTATGGCGGCTTACTTCGTCTGCCTTGCTGCGATTTTGGCTATTGCGTGGCTGCTCAGGCCGAAGATAGGAAGGCGTTTTCGCAGCCTGCTCGATATTCTGGGGTCGGATTGCGACGCCGAGAAATATCGCGAGGTGATCGAAGGTATCGCACGGCGAGATATCAAGCAGCGTTCGAAGGGCACGTGCTTAACCGAGCTCGCACTGGCCCACTACCATGCGGGCCGCCCGATCGACGCCTTGCAGCTTCTTTCGCAGGTCTCGTTCAGGTCGCCCAAGAACATTCTTTGGATCCGTGCGCTCAACGTGGAGGCCATTGCCCGCAATGCCGCGGGCGATATCGCCGGGCGCGACGTTGCGCTCGAACGTATTGCGGCGTTTCGCGCGGGCACCTCGGTCAATTCGCCGAAACGTGCGGTTATCGACGACATTCTGCTTGGGCTGGATGTTCAGTTCCGCTCGCCCGAGCAGTGGGGTCCGGCCGATCTTGATTGCATGCGCAAAAACGCGGCGACCGCCGACTCGCGCTTGACGTGGGTGTCGTGGGAAATCTGCGAGGCCGAATATCTCCTCGTGCACGGAAGCATGCAGGAAGCGGCCGCGCTTCTCGACAAGCTGTCGGAAGGCCCTGTCACCCCGCGTGCCGCTGCGAACATCGAGCGCCTTCGTACGGGCATGCATGACGGTTCAAAGACCGGCGATTAAGAAGGGCGGCTAAAGGCCGCCCTTCTTGCATCTATGGCTTCGCTTCGTACGTAACGTATTTGCTTTCTACAGTTCCGCGAGGTCTTTGCCGAGCAGATACGGCAGGGTGCAGCAGCAGGCGCCGAGGTTCTGGCCGGGAAGGCCGAAGTTGTAGGTGCCGGCGAAGAAGTCGCCGATCATGGTGCCGACGCAGTACAGGCCTTCGATGGGGGTGTCGTCTTCCTCGCAGACCTGCAGGTTCTCGTTGGTCCTCAGGCCGCCCATGACGCAGAGGAACGTCGATCCGACCGTCTTGGTGCCGTAGAACGGCGGCGTGGAAATCGGGAAGAGGATGTCAGGATTCACCTGATATTCCTCGTCGTATCCCTGTTCGGCGTAGGTGTTGTAGCGTTCGATCGAGGCCAGGGCGTTCTCTTTGTCCAGACCGTCGAGCTGGTCGATGAGCTCTTCGAGGGTGTCGGCCTTGAAATACGTTCCGTCTTCGACGTTTGCATCCCAGCCTGCGACGAGCTCTTCGGGGGTGAGGGGCTTTTGCGGCGTGACATTGCCGTAGGAGCATCCGAGCGTCTCCCATTCTTCCTGCGTGGAGGCGTAGGCGCTGTCCCAGATGCCGTATCCCGTGGATTCGGGCTGGTTGAGCAGCGACATCGCGCCGAAGGCGAAGTTAGTGTTCTCGTTCTGGAAACGCTTGCCGTTCTTGTTCAGATTGATGCCCCAGAAGTTATCGATGACGGCATGGGTGGGTCCTGCGACGCCGCCGTTGATCGCGCAGGGGTTGGGATAGACCTTCTGCCAGGCAGCGCCGATCCAGAGGCCCATTTTCTGACCGTCGCCCGGCATGAGGCCGGAATAGTTCATGCCCGCATCGAAATCGACGTTCTCGTCGCCGAACTCGAGCTTGTCTTTGAACATCTCGTAGGCGTACGGAGCGTATTTCGCCATCATGTCGCGGTCTTTCGAGAAATCGCCCGTCGCCAGGACGACGGCTTTGGAGGCCTCGTATTTCGCATACGATCCGTCTTCGCGCTGGCAGATGACGGCGCTGACGCGGCCCGTGTTGTCATCGTCGCGGACGAGCTGCACGGCGCGGTTCTTGAAATAGATCTTCTTACCGAAATCGTTCTCGAAGATATCGGCGTAGGTTTTCGCGCACAGCGGAGCGCCCTGGAACACGCCGAGGGGGTTCTCGTCGTTCCAGAAGTTGTGCACCGACGGCGGAGCGGCGAGCGTTCCGTCGGGGTCGGCGTAAGGCGGTTCCAGGTTGACCTTGAGGCCCTTGCCGGTCATCTTGTCGATCATCCAGTCCATGGATTCGCCGCTGTGCTTCAACCAGCGCGACCACTTCATCTTGTCCATGCAGTAATAGCCTGCGAGCTGCTCGATCTTCACGTGTTCGAGTGCATCTTTCGGCGTGTAATCGACGCCCATCTCTTTCTGGTATTTCGTTCCGATGGCCTGATTGGAGCCGCCGCGGGAGATAGCGGTGGTGCCGGCGCTGACGACGATCACGTCGAGGCCTTCTTCGGCGGCCGATACCGCGCAGCACATGCCCGACATGCCGGAGCCTACGACGACGACTTCGGCGGAAATGGTCTCGGCGAAGTCGGTGATAGGCTCGGGAGCCACTTCGAAGCTCCACGTGCCCTTTTCCATGACGCTTTCCGCCGTCAGGGCACCGCCCTCGCTCGATGCGGACTCGGCTGATTTCGGCTGGCTGGGGGAGCAGCCTGCCATGACCGTTCCGATCGCTCCTGCGGCACCGATGATGCCTGCCCCTTTGAGAAAATCGCGCCTATCCATGCTCATTCGAATTCCTCCTCCTTGTCTTGTGTAAGAACTTGTCGAAGAGCGAAGGCCCCGCCGAAAGGGAGGGGAGGGGGAGGCGGTTCCTTCGCTGCCTGACACGCCGATCATAGGCTTGCTGCCCTCTTTTGCATTCACTCGAAGCGTGGCTTTTGGCGCATAGGGGTTCACATGAAGCGGGTGAATTGGATAAAATCGCAGGTCGTTGCAATGCTCGCATGGCCATTCGGACGTTAGGCGTGTTTTATCATGGGCACGGAGGGAAGCTCGCACGCGTCTTGCCATGATCGGCGCCGATGCGAGGCCGGCATGAAGGGGGAGGCGTGCAGAGACAGGTCGTTCATGTGCTGCTCGTAAGCGTCGGTTACGCATGTTTTCTTGCGCTTAATTCGTTTTCGCTCTGGGGCTTCGGGCTGTTGCCGGCGCAGGCCCTTGGAGAGCAAGGCTCGTCTTCGTGGGGCACGTTTCTTTCGATCAGCAACGCGCTATCGTTTTTCGTGTTTGCGGCATGCTCGGCTATTCGACCGAGCGTTTCGCCCGAACGGTTTACCCCCTGTCTTTCGCTTTAGTGGCGGCGGCGCTTGCGGGCGTTCTGGCGTTTCTTTTTTCCGGCTCTTCGTGGCTTATCGTCGTCGGGGCCATTTGCATGGGTCTTGCGACAACGTGTTTTTTCTTTTGCTGGATTCGCGTATTGGCGCGCGAAGGGTCCTCGTACGCCCAGGTGGAAATCATCGCCGGATCCGTTCTCTCGGCCGTGCCGTTCGTTGCGTTCCTCACCCTTGATTTGCTGGCCATTACGATTACCCTGTGCATTCTGCTTGCCGCTGTTTTCGCGTTTTTCGCATACGAAATGAAAGGTGCCGGTTCGTCCGGGCCGTCCGCCGATTCTTCGGCGAGCGCGCCGATCGGACCGGTTTCGCCGGCGAAGGGCCTGTGGCGCATATGCCTCTGTTGCTTCATCATCGGAATCATGGCTCCTGTCGCCTCGGCCCTCTCCGATGCGGTGTTCGTCGACATGCAGTTCGTCGACCAGGTTTTCATGACCCATTCTGAAAATATCGTCGCGGCGGCCGTTGTCGGAATATCGTGGCTCGCTCTGAAACGCAAGCCCGACACCGTGCGGGCTTTTACTGTCTTATTCCCTCTTTTGGCGACGGTCTTCCTCGTGTTTCTTTTCGTTCCCGCCCTGCGTGGTCTCGTGCCTTATATCGGCGGTGTCGCTTTCGTCGTCTGCTCGATGACGGTGTTGGTCGAAAGCGCCTCATCGGCCTCGGCGCGCGGGCTTGACGCGGGCTTGATGTACGGCGTATGCGCCGGCGTCTTGTACGCGTCGAATGCGTTCGGGAGTCTCGCCATGAATCTCGCGGGAGAAACGGTTTTCGACGAAACGTCGATGATGCTCGTCGTGGTCGTCCTGCTCTACGGCTGCTCCATCGTCATGTTCTTCATCACAAGGAAAGGGTCGGGCGCCGGGGGAGCGTTCGAGGGGGATTCCTGCGAATCGATCGTTTCGGACGGAGTTTCGACGCTTTCCGACGAGCTTGATTTTTCGCAGGTAGGCCCTTCCGTCGTCCACGACGACGCTATCGGAGCAGCCGCCAAGAAAATCGGCCAAAGCAGCGGTCTTACCGAACGTCAAATCGAGGTTTTCATCTTGCTGGCGCACGGCTATACGATTCCCGCTGCGGCATCGGCGATGTATTTGTCCGAAAACACCGTCCGCACGCATGCGAAAAAGATTTACGCGGCGCTGGGAATCCATAGCAAGCAGGAGTTGATCGAGCTCGTCGCCGAGGCCGCCGCCGGCGCGTGATGCGAGACCGCTATCGTCGCTGCGACGCGGGCATCATCTTTCGGTGCAGGATGCTTTCGGCCGACATGAGCGCGATGCCGGTCCAGACCAGCGCGAAGCACACGCCGTGGGCGAAGGTGAACGCCTCGCCGAAAAACGATACGGCCAGGATGAGCGCGATGGTGGGGCTGACGTACTGCAGGAAGCCGATGATCACCATGGGCACGCGGTTGGCCGCGGCGGAATACAGCAGCAGCGGAATGGCGGTAAGCACGCCGGCGGACACCATGAGGAAGCTCTCCCAGGGTTGCGACGTGACGGCCATGGGGTCGGGCGTGGCGGGCACGAGGCCCCACAGCGCAGGCATCAGGGTGCCGGCTCCGAAGATGATGCCGCCCAGGATTCCCGTGATCACCGATTCCAGCGCCATGCCGGGAAGCGCGGGATAGCCCGCTTTCTTCTTCACGGCGCCGTAAGCCGAAAACGAAAGCGCCAGCGCGAACGAAATCCAGATCGCGCCGCCGTTCATGGCGATGAAGAACGTCACGCCGACGGCGGCCAACCCGAAAGCAACCTTCTGCATGCGGGTCAAGCGCTCGTGGAAGACGATCAGGCCGAACAGGATATTGAACAACGGGCACAGATAGTAGCCGATGCTGGTTTCCAGAAGATGGCCGCTGTTGGCCGCCCAGATATAGACGCCCCAGTTCGCCGACGTCAGGACGCCTGACGTGATGAACGTGCCCAGCGCCCGCGGGTCGCGCATCAGGTACAGAAAGCGCGTTCGTTTGACGAAGGAGCATAGAAGCACGATGAACACGCACGACCATATCATGCGGCAGGTCAGCACGAGCAACGCGGACTCCCCCGAAAGAAGGCGCCAATACAGGCACATGAAGCCCCACATGACCTGACATCCGAGGGCTTCGAGAAAGCCTGTCCTGTCGAGTGTTTCGCGCTGTTCTGCGGTCAAGGCGGTGCTCCTTCGTGGTGGTTCGGTTCTATTTGGCGCTGTTGCGCAGCTTCGGGATGAAGTGGGTGGCGAAGCTCTTCTTGCTGCCGCGGTTCTTCACGTAGATGAAGCCGATGATGGAAAATACGGCTGCGCCGATCAGGTTCACGAACAGGACGGCCATGGAATCATGCAGGCCGATATCCAAGTACCCGTCGGGAATGACGACGGTTTCGCCCGAGGCCAGCGTGATCTGCGTGCTGACGATGCCGTCGACGGGAATGGCGATATTGCTGTTCGTCGGATCGAGCGTGACCGAGCTGAAGGCGGTCACGATAGTGTCTTTCTGCATGTCGAAGCCGACGAAGACATCCATCGAATACTCGAAGAGCTCCCAGACCGCGCCTGCGGTCATGGAGAAGCAGAATGCGGTGATGGCCATGTAGATCGGTGCCAGCTGCAGGCGCGATGCGTGGCTTCGATTGAGGATGTCGACCAGCGCGAATCCGATGCCTGCGGCCAAAAATCCCCAGGTGGTATGCAGAATGGTGTCCCAGAAGGGGATTTTGATATAGAAAGCGTCGATTTCTCCGAGGATTTCAGCGGCGAAGATGAAGCAGAGGATGATGCCTTCCAAAACGCTTGGGATCTCGACGGTGAAACGGCGTTCGAGCATGCTGGGAATCCAGAACAGGATAAACACCAGCAGGCAGAGCAGAGCATGTTCGTAGCGGCCTTCGAAGATGGAGCGTACGAACACGATGGCGACGATGACGCACAGAATAACGTACAGGGCGAAGACGCCCGGCTTCTCTTTCGCCGCCTTGCGGGAGGTTTCTAGAAAGCGGGACACGACGGGCATCGGGCATTCCTTTCGTCGTCATGGATTTCCAGTCGAATACATGCCAGTATAGCGAATGACGCCTTGCGCTGATCGACGTCTGGGCATCGGCTCCGTCCTTCCGCGAAAGGGCGCAGGCCGCCTCTTCGCCGCCTGCGCAACCCTCACATCTTTATCGATATATACGTTCCTGGTCGCTTGTGGGCATTTTGCGCCAAGCATATAATCCTGCACCGTTTGGGGAACGGAATAAGCCGCTTGCGGTCATGCGCAAGCAACGACGATAGGGTGTCAGAGTGATTTCGGAGCGAATTCTTACCAATCTTGTAAAGACGATGACGAAAAGAACGCTGAAGCTGTCTCCTACAGGAGAAACGTTCATGCCGCCTGCGGAGCCTGGCCGCAAATACATGCTGTATCTGCACGTGCCGTTCTGCGAGCGTCTGTGTCCGTATTGCAGTTTCAATCGCTATGTCTACCGTGAAGACGTGGCGCGTACCTACTTCGAGAACATGCGCAAGGAGATGCTCATGCTCAAAGATCTAGGCTACGACATCGAGAGCATTTATGTGGGCGGCGGCACGCCGACCGTGGAAATCGACGAGCTGTGCGAGACGCTCGACCTTGCACGAGATACGTTCGACATCAAGGAAGTGGCGTCTGAGACCAATCCCAACCATCTTGTCCAGCCGTATCTGGATAAGATGAAGGGCCGCATCCAGCGCCTGTCCGTGGGCGTGCAGAGCTTCGATGACGAATTGCTCAAGCAGATGGACCGCTACGAGAAATACGGCAGCGGCGAGCAGATTATGGAGCGTATCGCCGAAGCCATCCCGTACTTCGAATCGCTCAACGTGGACATGATCTTCAATTTCCCGTCGCAGACCGAAGATATCCTGCGCGCCGACCTTGAAAAGATCGCCGCATGCGGGGCGCGCCAGACCACGTTCTCGCCCCTGTACGTGTCCAACGCCACCATGGGCAAGATGGCCTCTACTTTGGGCGCCGTCGATTACGGCCGCGAATACCGCTATTATCGCCTGCTCGACGAAGCGCTGACGGGCGGGGATTCGGCTCGCTTCCGCCGCGAAACCATCTGGACGTTCAACCGCCTGGACGAACAAGGCCGCGACGACCATGCGCTGCTCATCGACGAATACCAGACCGCCTATGTGGCGTATCCCGCTATCGGCAGCGGCTCGATCACCCATCTGGGCGAGAATCTGTATGTGAATACGTTCAGCCTGCAGGAATATGACGACATGATCGGCGCCGGCCATATGTCGATCATGGGAAAGACCACGCTGAGCAAGCGCGACCTGATGCGGTATCACTTCTTGTTGAATCTGTATCGCCTTCGCCTGGATAAGCATGCGTTCAAGGAGGAGTTCGGCTGCGGCATCGAGGCGGGCCTTCCTGCAGAAATGGCGTTCATGCGCCTCAACGGCGCTTTCGCGACCGATACGCCTGACGAGCTGACGCTGACTCCGAAGGGGCGCTATCTGGTGTCGGTGATGTATCGCCAGTTCTTGAGCGGCATGAACAATCTGCGCGACCAGGCTCGCGCTGCGCTTTCGGGTCCTGAAAGGCAGCTGCTTTTCGGCGACGGCACGTGCGCGTAGCGGCATGACGGGTTCGGCGGCTTCTCTGCGGCAGTCGGACGAAGCGCACTAGGGTGGTTGCATACGTTGCGTTCCGGCGTGTCGAACGTGTTTCGGCGCGCCGGTTTTGCGAGCGGCATGAAAACGCGTGGGTTTTCGCGCATTGCGTCGGTGCGGTTCAGCTTTTGCGATCGGCCTGGTCGTCGGGCTTTTCGACGGGGGAGAACCAATAGAAGGCCCCTTCTTTGTCCTCGTCATCGGGAAGAAGGTCGCGCAGGGAAAGGCCGAGTCCTCCTGCGATGCGAAACAACGTGCGTAGCGAGGGATTGCCCTCGCCTTGCTCGATTGAAAGAATCTGGTTGTGATGGACGCCTACCATCATGCCGAACTCGCGCAGACTCAGCCCTGCACGCTTTCGAAGAATTCGAATGCGCGCGCCAAGTCGATTGTTGTATTCGTCGAATGCGGCCATTGCGAAAGCGTATTGAGGCCTGATGGAAGAATGTCACTATAAAATGTGACATTTCGTAATTATGATGAGAAACGGACAGAAGTCGCCGAAGGCCTTGCGCCCTGCCGTTTTCCTGCGGAGGTCGCGGGCTGAGTAGGCGCATGTATCGCCGCGTGATATGTTCCCGGCGACAGGCTTGTTTTCTTCAAGGAGGCGGCAGTGGTGGAAGATATTTCTCGCGATCTCGACGTCATGCTGGTCGTGCGCGATCTTAACGACGAAGAGGCCGGAGTCGACGAGGTGTTGTTCGGCTGCGCCTTGCGCAAGGACGATTCGGCGGCGTTTTTCGCCGATCTTGCGAAATTGGTCGAGTCCTATGGCGGGGCCGAGTTCGCGGAACTTTTGGCACGCGATGAAAACGACGAGGTCCTTGCGTCGGCGCGTCGCCGCTGGCTCGATGACGCGCCGAACGGACAAGCTGAAAGCATGGATTCGATCGTCTAGGAGGGATGCGGCCGTCTCTCCTGCGGCCCGCTTTTCCGGTCATGCTTTTGCTCGGCGCTTTCGTACGCGTCGACGGACATGCGGTGTCGTTTGCCCGTCATCCGTCGCGCTTTCCATCGCTACACTGGGTTGCAGCAGAAGATTGCGCTGCTTTTTCGTCGAAGGGCGGAATGCGTCCCGACGGAGTGCAGCGTCGGGCGAAAGGAGCTGCATCATGGCGGAGGAAAGCACGCATGGGTCTTCGACCGAAATCGACTATCACCGCGTGAAGGCCGATCCGACGGCGCGCATTTCGCCGTCGTGTTCGCTGGTGGGCGATGTGACGCTCGGCAAAAAAGTCGCAATCATGGCCGGAAGCTGCCTGCGCGCCGACGATGCGCCGATCGTGGTCGAGGACGAATGCAACATCCAGGAAGGCGTCGTCATCCATGAGGATTACGGCAAGCCCGTGGTGATCGGCCGCCATACGACGGTTGGGCATCGGGCCATGCTGCATGGCTGCGTTATCGGTGAAAACTGCCTGATCGGCATGAGCTGCACCATTATGAATGGTGCGAAAATCGGCAAGAACAGCGTCGTTGCAGCGGGCGCTGGTTACCGAAGACAAGGAATTTCCCGATGGCGTGTTGATCGTGGGCGTTCCGGCGAAGGTTCGCCGCGAGCTGACCGAAGAAGAGATCGCCGACATGTGCACGTTTCCCGGCGACGATTATCTCAAGCAGACCGAAGCCATGCTTAAAGATGGCGTATTATTCAATCCTGCGCCCGATTTCGATTTCCAAGCATAGGAGCGGCCATGAACCTCGAAGACTGGCAGACACGCGTCGATAGCATCGACCTGGGAGACATGCGTCTTTACCATGCCTATGCGTTCAACGAGAAGACCAAGCAGGTCATCGAGGGAGACACCGAGCATCCCGACGAAGAATTCGTGCGCATGCGATTCCAGCAGCAGCTCATGGGCACGTTGATGCAGATGGACATGGAAGAGCAGATGCGCGCTGCGCAAGAACGTCGCGCTGAGACCGACGAGTAGAGCCTCCTGAGCCGGTTTCTGGAACCCCGCGTTTTTCGTCGAGCCGATGACCGAGGCGAGGCGTGCCCTCTTTCGTTTCGGTCGCTTTTCCGCATGCGCTCGTATTGTCGATACGTCGTGGGGTAGAATGCCCGAATCCGGAAAGCACTATCGCGGACGAAGCGCCGCATGAGGGGGAAATCGTGGCTTTGGAACTGCTGGGAAAGCCTGTTATCGCCGCATTGAAAGAGGATCTGGTCGGCCGCACGGAAGCGCTCAAGGCTGCAGGCGTCGTGCCGACGCTTGCGATCGTGCGCGTGGGCGAGCGCGAAGACGACCTGTCTTACGAACGCACGGCGCTCAAGCGCGCCGAGGGCTTGGGCATCGAAGTGCGCCGCTTCGTGCTGGCCGAAGATGCGGGCCAGGACGCGCTGATGGACGTCATCGCGCAGGTCAACGGCGATACAGGTATCCACGGCTGCTTGATGTTCCGTCCGCTTCCGCGCGCTTACGACGAAGAGGCCGCATGCGAGGCTCTCGATCCTGCGAAAGACATCGACGGCATCGGCCGCGCGGCGCTGGCGCGCGTGTTCACGGGTCGCGGCGAAGGCTTTGCGCCCTGTACGGCCGCGGCATGCCTCGAGATGCTCGACGCCTACGGCATAGATGTCGCGGGTAAGCGCGTGGCGGTGGTGGGCCGCAGCCTCGTGATCGGGCGTCCCGTGGCCATGATGCTGCTCGAACGCAACGCCACGGTGACCGTGTGCCATTCGCGCACGCAGGATCTCGAGCAGACGGTCCGCGAGGCGGACGTCGTGGTTCTTGCCACCGGTCGCGCGAAGGCCTATGGCGCGGAGTGCTTCGGCGAAGGCCAGGTCATTCTCGACGTGGGTATCAACATCGACGCCGAGGGCGCTCTGTGCGGCGATGCCGACTACGAAGCCGCGGTCTCGGCCGTGGGCGAGACCGGCGCGATCACGCCGGTGCCCCGCGGCATCGGCGGCGTCACCACGAGCGTGCTGATGAAGCATGTGGTGGAGGCGGCCGAGAAAGTCGCGTTCTAGGCCGGTCGCGGCTTGTACATATACATATATCGACAGAAGAAAAGGGAGGGTGCGCAGGATGCGCATCCTCCCTTGTTCGTGCGGCCGAGCTGTCGCGGTGTCGGCCGCGTTCGGTCGCTTTCGGCCCGAGAAAGGGCAGGGGCCTACTTGTATTCCATGATGCCCCAGTTGAGATAGGGCTTTGCGGTGGTTGCGTGGGCGTCGATCAAACGGAAGCGGACCGTGCCGTCGTCCATCTTCCACATCTGGGTGGTTACGGTGGCGCCGGGCATGACGGGTGCGCACATGCGGACCTTGAAGCGAGTGAGGCGCTCGGGCTCGCCCGGCATGAAGGTGTCGATCATGTGACGCATGGCGATGCCGCCGTAACCGAGGCCGAAGTAGAACGGGATCGGGAAGCCGGCTTCTTTGGCGGTCGGCCAGTCGACGTGCAGCGGGTGCAGCATGTCGGTCAGGCGGAAGGCCAGGCCTGCGTTCATGGCGATGGTCTCGCTCATTTCGAAGTCGGGCTCGCGGTCGGGCATCTCGACGACGTCCGCAGGAGGCTTCTCGCCGCCCCAGCCGCCGTCATAGATCAAGCAGTCCCAGGTCTCGCACTCGCAGACGAGCGTGCCGTCGTCGTCGAAGGTGTCGGAGTGCTCCTGGCACAGCAAGCCCTTGCCGGGACCGCGGTCCCACATGCCCACGACGGTGACATCGGTGGAAAGCGTGCCGCTCTTCTGGGCCAGGCGGTTCATGTCGCTCTTGATCTTGAGGTCGATGCCCCAGTGCAGGGTGCCGCGCAGGTCGGCGCCGTAATCGATGGTGTTGGTCACTTCGCCGCACACGAGAGGCATGGCGCCGAAGATGGGGAGGACCTTAAGGCCGCCGGGCAGGTATTCGTTGTAGTACTCTTCGCCGGCCTTCATGTCGTGGCCGCAGTTGCAGCCGACGGCGAACAGGTTGAGCTTCTCCATGCTGTAGTCGAACTTGAAGGGTCCGAATTTCTTTCCGACGACGGATGCATCGATTGCCATGGTGATTCCTCCTCTTTCGGGATATATGTGCAAAGGCCTGGTTCGGCCGGGCACTCGAAACGCGGCGGGAGCTTATAGAGAAGCCCCGCCGCGGCCCGCGGGCATGTGCGCCTTGGTCGCCCGCGGCAGGCGGCCTGCTGCAACGGAAGGCCGCGACGAATGGTCTGGGGTCGGCCCCCGCGTTAGCCGAGGCGAACGGTGCCGTTGTCAGCGAGACGGGCGATCTCGTCTTCGGCGTATCCGAGCTCGGTAAGAATGCTTTGGGTGTCGTAGCCGAGTTCGGGCATGGGGCGCCAGACCTGTCCGGGGTTGTTCTTGAATTCGGGGACGGGCTTGAATCCCTTGATGGTCTTGCCTTCGCGGTTCTCCCACTCGATGAAACAGTTGCGCGCCTGATAATGGGCGTCTTTTTCCATGTCCTCGATCGTGTAGACGCGATTGGCGGGGATGTTGGCCTGCGCGAGCAGGTCTTCGAGCTCGTCGAGGGTCTTGGTCTTGACCCAGTCCTCGAGGTGCTTCTGGATTTCGTCGGCATGCGGGTTCGTGAGCCACAGCGCGGTCGAGCCTTCGGGGATGTCTTCGGTTCCCCAAAGATGCCCCAGGCCGATCTGGTCGAGCAGCCAATGGTTTTCTTTGGCGCCGTAGAGCACGATGGCGATGTCGCCGTCGGCGGCCTCGAAGGTGCCGATGCCGCACAGGTCCTGGCTGCGATTGGCGGGACGCGGGTAGGTGATGCCTGCGTTGAGGTAGTTGATGTTGTAGTACAGGCCCATGCGTGCCATGACTTCGAACATGGCGACGTCGATGCTTTCGCCCTTGCCCGTGGCGCGCGCGTTGATCACGCCTGCGAGGGCGGCGCCCACCGTGTTCACGGCGGTGAAGATCACGTCACCCGACCCCTGGAGCACGCCGTTTGTGATGATGTAGAAGCAGAATAGAAGCAGACAGGGCGCGATGAAGCGCAGATATTCCGCCGCGATGGCCTGGGTGCTCCCCTCCACACCGAATAGCCCTACCAGCGGGGTGGCCAGCGTAAAGGCCAGCATCCCCACTACGGCACACACTGCTAAT
>USLD01000008.1 GCA_900555495.1 uncultured Slackia sp.
TATGGCGCGACGTGGGTAAAAGGCAGATAGCAAGGCCGTAGAAGACGACGGTCCAGATATGTCCCAGCTCGAAGAACAGGACGCCCGCCGCGGCCATTGCGATAGATTGCAGAACGACGGAGGCGTAGAGCAGCGCCGTCGCGCTTGCCGTCGCCACCACGCTTACGGCCGCGATGGTTTTCGCGTCGAGCAGATCGGGGCGTTTGCTTGCCACCACGGCCACGCCTATATAGAGCACCGCTCGTGCGGCCGTATCGATTTCCCTTCCGATAGGGAAGAATTCCGCGAAGCGCGGAAACAGCACGCTGTTTTGAACCCAGCCGTATACGCCCATGAGCACGACGGCGGCAAGGGCGCATGCGAACGCCCGCTTTCCCTTGATGGTATGCATGGATATCCCCTCCTGTTATCCAGTGTCCCATTGTATTTGTTTTCGCCGTTTCGATAGGGGTCCGATCGGCACTTCCAGCAAGATACCCCTGTGAGGGTGACGTGATTCACCTGGGATTTCTCCAAGAATGCCCCTGGCGGGGGAAGTGACGGCTTCTGCGTCGGAGCCTAAGGTGGGAGCAGTTTCGCGGCGGCGTTCGAGGGCGGGTGCAAGGACCGCCTCGCCGTTGCGGGGAAGAACATCAAGGAGGGATTCGGTATGACAGCAGAAGTATCTCGTCGCGGTTTCCTGGCGGGCATGGCAGGCGTCGGAGCGCTGGCGGCTGCGGGACTTGCGGGGTGCGCCCCGTCGAAGGCCGAGGATACGAAGGCCGCAGCGGCTCAGGGCGAGCAGGCGTCGGACGGCGCGCTCGATTGGCTGGGAGAGGCGCCTGAAATTTCCGACATCGCAGAAACCAAAGAATGCGACCTGTTGATCGTGGGCGCCGGCAACGGCGGCATGGCCGCGGCTGCTTATGCGGCCGATCAGGGAATCGACTTCATGGTGTGCGAAGGCGGCACGCAGGTCGGAGCGACCCGTCACTGGTTCGCGGCGCTCGACACGCCTCCGTTCGCCGATCGCGAGCCCGTCGATCGCCAGCGTCTTATGGGCGAGATCATCCGTTATTCGTCGGGCAATTGCGACCAGCGCCTTATCAAGATGTGGATGGACGAATCCGGCGATATGTTCGCATTCGTCGACGGCATCATGAGCGCGTCCGACGCCGTGGTCATCGCCGATGAGAACGATATGCCGGGCGGCATGGGCGGCACGTCGTTCTATACGCCTCCGTTCGAGCATCATTACGGCAACAAGGACGGCGGACGCGACGGCATCGAAGAGCGCAATGTCTTGTTCGAAAAGCATATCAACGAAGCGGGTCACGAGGTTTCCTACGGCCATCTTCTGGCGAAGCTGGTGCGTGAAGAGGGCGGTCGGGTGACCGGCGCCATCTTCGAAACGGATACGTCCAGGTCAATGCCAAGAAGGGCGTCATGCTCGCTACCGGCGGCTATGCGGCCAATCCCGCCATGGTGGAGGCGCTGTCTCCCGTTACGGCGAAAAGCGTGACGGCTCTGGGCTATAACCAGAACAACAAAGGCATGGGCATCAAGGCTGCCATGTGGGCAGGCGCCGCCAAGGACCTTACCAGCGCCACGATGATCTTCGACCGCGGTCTGGTGGCTCCTGGAACCCCGGCCGGCTATACGCCTGAGAGCATCGAGGCCGGCGACCCGCAGTTCCCGGGCAACGGCCAGTTCAACCCCGGCACGCAGCCGTTCCTGAAAGTGAACATGGCGGGCGAGCGCTTCGCCAACGAGTCGGCCGATTACGACTACCTTCCGCACGCCGCCGCACAGCAGCCTAACGGCACCTATATTTCGGTATGGGACGGCAATTTCGGCGAAGACGTGCAGCGCTTCCACACGCTGGGATGCTCGGCCGGCACTCGTATGGGCGTGCTGGCATTCAAGAAGGAGGACGGATCCTACGATCTGGACGGATACTTCCAGAAGCAGCTCGAAGACGGCCGCCTGCAGAAGGCCGACACGCTCGACGAGCTTGCCGACAAGCTGGGATTCGATGCCGAAGCGAAAAAGACCTTCTTGGCTACGTGCGAACGCTACAACGAGCTTTACGACGCTCAGGAAGATACCGATTTCTTCAAGGAGTCCTATCGTCTTTCCGAGCTTCGTACGCCGCCGTTCTTCGGCGCCACGCTGGGCGGCACGCTGCTGACCACCATAGACGGCATCCGCATCAACAGCGATTGCCAGGCGCTCGACACGGAGGGCCACGTCATCGACGGCCTTTTCGCCGTGGGCGATTGCTCGGGCAGCGTATTCAGCGGAAATTATCCCGACCAGCTGCACGGTTTTGCTTGCGGACGCACGATGACCGAGGCCCTTCATGTGGTGAAGGTCGTCGCCGCCATGTAGGTTCGCGTCGTCGCGCCGTTTGACGCGACGATGATCCACGTTTCCTCGAAGCGGACAACTCTCGCAACGCCGCCCCTCCCTCCCTTCATGCGGCGTTCTTATCTCCGGCGGGCCTTCGGGCCCGCTTTTCGCATCTTGTTTCCGGGGCGTTTCAAGGCCGCGCTGTTCCTGTGGATGCGCCTCGTTTCGAGCCCGTTCTGTCCTTCATCGTTTGGCAGTTGCGATTCGTCCCGCTACCATGGTTCGAGTTTGTGTTCGAATCGCGAGCGTAACGCCGCGAAGAAGGGGGAACGGACGATGGCGGAAATACTCGAGGCGATCATGCTGATCTGCTTCGGCCTGTCGTGGCCGATGAATGCGTACAAGAACTTCAAGGCGCGTACGGCGGCGGGCACCAGCTGGCAGTTTCTCGGGCTGATATCGCTGGGCTACGTGGCGGGCATCGGCGCGAAGTTCTGTGCAGGTTCGATCAGCTGGGTTCTGGCGGTGTATTTCATAAACCTGGCATGCCTCGGTGTGAACTGGGCCGTTTACTTCCGCAATAGGCGGTTGGATAAGGCTTCCGAAAAACGGGTCGCCCGCGCGTAGGCGCGACGTATTCGCGCTAAACGCCGCGGTGCGCGTTGGTCGAGTTCGCCGCGCGCCCCTTTTGCCAAGTCGCATGACGCCGCCTTCGGGCGGCGTCTTTTCTTTTCTCGCACACTGCCGAAATGTTCTTGGAATCAGGGATTTTCCTCCTGATTTTTTCTTTATACTACGGCGCAAAAGGACAGCATGCATCAGGGCATACGCTGCCGTGTTCCGCAAGGAGGAACCATGGAAGACAAGGACAAGCCGATGGCTCCGCAGCCTTCTCCCGAAAAGAACGATCCCGCGGTCTCTGACGCTCAGGCGCCTGCGGAAGGAAATCCTACACCTGACCTCGTGAGCGACCAGGTTGTGCCGACGTCTCCGAAGAGCGCTCCGGTCGAAGATTCTGACGCCCCTAAGGCCGCGCCGGTCGAGGCTCCTACCGAGTCGCCGTCTGCTCCGAAAGCCGCGCCTGTCGAAGTCCCTGCCCGGCCCGCGGCCCCGAAAGCGGCTCCTGCGGCCGAACCTCAGCCTCAGGAAGCTCCTGATCAGGCCCCGAAGGCCGCTCCTGCCGCGGCTCCGGTCGAGCCCGCCGCCCCTGTTGCTCCGCCCGCGCCGCAGCAGCCCGCAGCGGCTCCCGTCGCGGCTCCTGCGGCCGCACCCGCGTATCCTACGGGCGCTCCCGTTCAGCCGGGAGCCTCGGCGCCCCAGTCCGGTCCGGCCCCGATGGGGGCTTATCCGCCGCCTCCTGCGCCGAATGCCCCTGCGGGCAATAGCAAGGCGACGGTCGCGTTGGTCTGCGGCATCTTGGCTATCGTGTTCTCGTTCATTCCGATCGTCGGCATTATCTTGGGCATTGTCGCCATCGTGTTCGCCGGCAAGGCCGTGCGTATGTTCGGCCATAGCGGCAAAGCCACGGGCGGCAAGGTCTGCGGCATTCTGGGCATCGTATTCTCGGTGCTGATGATCGTGTTCACGGTCGTCGTGATGATGATCGGTTTCGGTGCGATTTCGACGATGGACTCCGATTACGACGATTCCGTGCCTGCGTATGTTTCGTCCTCGAATGAGTCGTCCAGCTGGTCGGCGGCCGGCGCGGTCGATATGGACAAGGATCAGCAGGCCGTTTATGACCAGACCTCGGCGTTGTTCGATGGCGTCGTCGCGAGGGACAGCGCGTTCATGGCCGAACTTTCGCAGGAATTCGGCGACGAATTCGAAGACAGCTTCGGCGCCTCGTATGCGGAATTGGGCATCGATCCCGCGGCGTTCGCCGAGTGGGCGCTGACCGATTTCTCGTATTCGATCGACAGCGTTTTCGTCGATGGCGATATGGCGACGGTGTATGTCAACACGTCCGAGCGCGACACGTTCGAGTTCTTGATGAGTTTCGGCGACGCCGTTTCGACTTATAGCCAGTCCAGCGAGGCCGCTGCGGCATCCGACGCGGAAGCCCGGGCGAAGGTGGCCGAGCTGTTCAGCCAGACGATGGACAGCACCACTGCGATGACCACGTATTTCGCGGCATTGGAATTCAAGAAGCAGGGCGATGCCTGGATCATCGACGAAGACTCCGTAGAAGAGGAATTCGATTACATGTTCGGCACGTTCTAGCGTATACGGGCTCGATCGGGCGAAAAAGGAGGACGCGGTTTCGCGTCCTCCTTTTGTTTTCGGCTGGCGCAAAATCAGGCTCGTTCGAATGAGCGCAGCGGTTGCACTCATTCGATTGCCTCGGGGCTGGCCGGTTGCGGTTCCAAGGCGTTTGCAGCGCGAAAAAAAAGCGGGTCGGCGCGCTATGTCGCCGGCCCGCTTCGTCCGTGTTCGGGTCTATGGCTCGCTAGAGGCTTTCGGCCTGGTATTCGCGCATCAGCGCGGCGAACGCCGGCATCGCACCGTCGATGACCGCGCGGTCGACGCAATAGCCGATACGAACCCATCCTTCGATGCCGAAGCTATCGCTAGGCACTACCAGCAGCTCGTGCTTCTTCGCGCGTTCCGAGAATGCCTTCGCGTCGGGTTCGAGCGCGCGCATCCACAGATAGAACGCTCCCTGGGGAGCCACGCATTCGTAACCAAGCTTTGCCAGACCGTTGTACAGGGCATCGCGGTTTTCGCGATACGCCTCGACATCGCAAGGTTCGTCGACGCATTTCTCGATGACGCCCTGGAACAGCGTGGGCGCGCAGACGTAGCCGAGCGCCCTGCCCGCACCGCATACGGCGGCGTAGACGTCGGCGGCATCGGCCGCCGCGGGCGGAACAAGCACGTAGCCGATGCGCTCGCCCGGCAGGCTGAGCGATTTCGAATACGAATAGCACACCAGCGTGTTTTCGAACAGCGTGGGAATGAATGCCACATTGGTGTCGCCGTAGACGATTTCGCGATAGGGCTCGTCGGAAATCAGATAGATCGGATGGCCGTATTCATCCTGCTTGCGGCGAAGCGTGTTGGCCAGCTCGACCAGGTCGCATTCGGGGTAGACGGCGCCGGTGGGATTGTTGGGCGAGTTGATGATGACGGCCTTGGTGCGCTCGGTGACGGCATCCTCGATCGCTTCGATGTCGAGCTGGAAACTTCCGATGCGCGCGGGCGTTTCGACGCAGACGCATCCGGCGTTCTCGATCCAGACGCGATATTCGGGGAAATACGGGGCGATCACCATGAATTCGTCGCCCGGCGTACCCAGCGCATTGATCGAGATGGAGATGGACGCCGCTGCGCCCACTGTCATGTACAGGTCGTTGCCGGTATATGCGGTGCCGAACCTGCGGTTGAGCGATGCTGCGATCGCCGCGCGCACGCCGGGTGCGCCGGGTGCGGGCGTGTAGCCGTGCACCTGCTGCGCGGGCATTTCCAGCAGTTCGAGAGCTGCTTTCTTCACGGCCTCGGGGGCGGCGACGCTGGGATTGCCCAGGCTGAAATCAAAGACGTTCTCGGCGCCTATTTCCTCTTTGCGGGCGAGGCCGTAGGCGAAAAGCTCGCGAATGGCAGACGGCTCGCTGCCCAATTCGTACATGCGCTGATTGATCATGCTTCCCCCTCTGTTCTGGCAGGATATCCCTTGGCAGGGTGCGGATCGAAGGCGCCTGCTGCAATCGCTTCGATCGCGCGGTTCCTCTTCCATTATGCACGGTATTGCTCGTCCGCGGTGTTCGCGCAGGCGCATTTTTCCTTCACATGCGGGAATGCGCGGCGATATGCGCGCCGCCGCCGTTCGGCCGCGGCGCGCCCTGCCGCATTCCAGGCGCATTCAGGGCGTTCGACGTGCATTGCCGGCTGTGCAGGTATGCTTTCGGCGTATGATGGGCCGATGCGTTTTCGCCGTCTTTTCACGGCGGACGCTTGTATAGGATTTCGTTGCGGCCTGCGGGCCGCGTGTGAAGGATTTGATATGGTCGAATCGTTTTTGGGAGCTGCAGCGGGCACGGGTTTCACGTTCGCGTGCACGGCGCTCGGCGCCGCTGCGGTGTTCTTGCTGCGCGGTAAGAAAGGCGGCGTCGCGCAGACGCTGTTTCTAGGCTTCGCCGCCGGCGTCATGATCGCCGCCAGCGTCTGGAGCCTGCTTATTCCCGCTATCGAAAAAGCCGAGGAGGCGGGTCAGATCGGCTGGATCCCCGCAGCGGGCGGCTTCGTTCTGGGCGCGCTGTTCCTGTTCGTGCTGCATGCGCTGCTGCCTCATCTCAACATAGGCAAGGAGCGCGCCGAGGGCCTTCCGTCGCGATGGGGTCGCTCGACGCTGCTGTTCACGGCCGTTACGCTGCACAACATTCCCGAGGGCATGAGCGTCGGCCTGCTGTTCGCCATGGCGGCGCAGCAAGGGGCCGATCCCGCGCTGTTCGGCATGGCCACGGCGCTTGCGCTCGGCATCGGCATTCAGAACATCCCCGAGGGCGCCGCGGTTTCGCTGCCGCTTGCGCAAGAGGGCATGAGCAGGCCGAAGGCGTTCGCCATGGGCGCGCTGTCGGGCCTGGCCGAGCCGGTGTTCGGTTGTCTGGTAGTGCTGGGCGTGGGATTCATCACGCCGTATATGCCGTGGATGCTGGCGTTTTCGGCGGGTGCGATGATGTTCGTGGTGGTCGAAGAGCTTATTCCCGAGGCGCATCTGGGCGAGCATGCCAATTGGGGCACCGCCGGCGTCATGCTGGGATTTCTGACCATGATGGTGCTCGACGTCGCGCTGGGCTAAGGCAGACGGTTCGGTTCGCCGTTCGCGGCGCTCGACCGACGGCTCCGGTCGGGTTGCTTTCGCGTTTTCAGGCCCTCGCACCGAGGGCCTTTTTCGTGGCGCGCCTTTTCGGCCCCGCTCGTCATGAAGTTTGGAAAAAAGAGGCCTCTCAGGTCATTTTTTCGAGGTTCTGCCACGAAGGAGGCGGTGTCGAAGGGGTGCGGGGCGGTTTAGCTGCTGTTAACGGTATGTTTTCCACCGCGAACGGCGAATTTTCTGCATGTGACGGTACGCTCCGCTCGGTTTTCGTGCCAAATCTCGCATTTTTTGGCCGAGAAGGGCTGGAAAATCCAAACTACGTAAAAGCGCGATTCCGATTGGGGGCGAACAGGACGTTTCGTCCGGGGCGTAAGCCGCCGGCTAACTTCGGCGGGTTTGGATCAGGTGCCTGATCGCGTCGATCGCGTGCCCGCGAAACATCGCGCGCGGGCCGGCGTATGCCATGCACGTGCGTTGCCAGGCCGCTTCGTCGGGCGCATAGCAGTGGTTCGAGCAGGTTTTGCACGACGGCCTGGGGTCGCGCGTGCATAGCGCTCGGCGCACTTCCCCGTAGCGCACATGCATGGCGCAATCGGGGCACAGGCGCGGCACCTTGCGCGCAGGGTAGACGCCCGCTTCGACGGCTTTGCTGCGAAACGGCACGCGCTGCCCGTCGTCATGATGGTCGGCGCAGTAGATTTCCGCCATGCCCGCCAGGGTGACGATATCGCGGGCGATATCCTTGCAGCGGAATTTTTCGGAGATGCGCTCTCCGAGACGCTCGTAGGATAGCTCGATGGCTTCTTCGGTGTTCACGCTCGTCCTTCCGCGTCAGCGCAGGCTGGAGAATTCCAGGCATTTTTCCAGATAGATTTTATTCGCGATCGCCGTGGCCGCTGCGATTACGATCCTGCGTTCGAGCGAAAGCTCGTCGGCTTGCGAAATGCGCAGCGAGAAGGCGAAGCCGCTCGGGTCTTCGATCGCCCATTCGCTCAGATTGCGCGCGCTCGTAGTGCCGCAGAACAGCGAACGGAGGCTTTCTTCGGCGGCCGTGCAGAAGAAGTCGTAGGCGCGCTCGGTGGAAGAGGCGCCCGCTTGCACGGCGAATAGGCGCTGGATGTCGGATATCGAAACCGAGCGCTTCATCAGGCAGATGAAGATAAGCAGCGCCACGTGTTCGCGCCCGTAGCGTTTGTGCACGGGCGTGGGGATGAGCTTTTGTTTGACGTAGTTGTTCACCATCGACGAGGTGAGCAGCTTCTCTCCTTCGGGGAGCAAAGGCCGCAGCTGGTCGTCCACGTACGTGAGCACCTGATCCATATATAGCTCGATGGCCGGCAGCTCGCTATATCGGGGAAAATGCAGCGTCTGCACGAATGCTTCGAAATCATGGAGGGCGCACTCGAAGGCGGTCGAGGCTTCTTCAGTGTTGTTCAAAGGTTCCATATGCGTAGCTTATCGTCGTTCGGTCGGTTTTCACGGAGATGGAGAAGGACACCATGATGCTTTCTTGTAAAATTCACATTGCTTGACATGATATGGAGCATTACATAATCTGGTATTCAATACTAGATATAAATCGAGGAAAAAGGATCGCATGGAAAAGGCCCAAAAAATTGCCGTGATCACCGATTCGTGCTCGGACGTTCCTGTTGAACTCGCTGCCGAACTGGGCATATATGTAGTTGCTCTGCACATCAACTATCGTGATGCGTCGTATCGCGACCGCGTGGACATCCAACCCGACGAAGTGTACGCGCGCTTCGCGGAAGAGATCCCTCGCACATCCACCCCTGCTCCGTCCGATGTGGCCGAAGCGTTCGATGCCATGGTGGCCGACGGCGTGACCCATGTGGTCGCCGTTACCATCTCCTCGGGCCTTTCCGGCACGCACGACCTGTTCAAGAGCGTCGCTACGGGCTATCGAGACCTGACCGTCGAAGTGGTCGACACCAAAAGGATCGGCCTGGGCTCCGGCCTCACTGCGGTCGAGGCCGCGCGCTTGGCGCAGCAGGGCGTTCCGTTCGACGAAATCGTCGCGGCCGCTTATCGTTCGGCCCAGTCCACTTACGCGTATTTCTGCGTCGATACTCTTGAATACCTGTACAAGGGCGGCCGCATCGGCAAGGCCGTGTATTCGATCGGTTCTGCTCTCGACGTGCGTCCCATCATCGCGTGCAACGACGAGGGCGTCTACGTCCCCGTGGCGAAGGCGCATGGCCGCAAGGCCTCGTTGAAAAAAGCCCTTTCTATCGTGAAGAAGAAGGCGGCAGGCGCGAAGCGCTATCGTTTCGCGGTCGTGCATGGAGGCGCTTACGAAGAGGCGCGTGCGCTGTTCGAGCAGGGTTGCGAGGCCATGTCCGACGCCGAAGAGTTCGTCTTCGAGCAGATTTCTCCCGCTCTCGTGGTCCATACGGGTCCCGGCCTGATCGGCATCGGCGTGCAGATTCTCGATTAAGCGCCCTTTCGGCCTCGGGGAATGCCCGGCGTTTCCGGCCGGCATGGCTTTACGAATCCGCAACGGCCCGCCATTTCGGCGGGCCGTTTTTCTTATTGTGATTCAGGGCGTTTTCGCTGCGTGCCCACCGCTGCGTCGTACAATATCCGCATCGAAAGGGCGAGCCGCCACGCGCGGCGTTTCGGAAAGGAAGCGTTTCAATGGACAAGAAGGTGTACGAACTGATCAACGACCAGATCAACGCCGAGCTGTATAGCGCGTATCTGTACATGTCGTTTGCCGATTACTACGAGGAAGAGGGCCTGCAGGGCTACGCGAACTACTACATGATCCAGGCTGCCGAAGAGCGCGACCATGCCTTGATTTTCCGCAACTACCTGCACGACAACGGCGAGAAGATCAAACTCGCCGCCATCGGCCAGCCCGACAAGGAGTTCAGCGATTTCATGGGCCCGCTGGAGGCCGCGTTCGAGCATGAGCGCTATATCACCGCCCGCATCAACGCCATCTACGCCGCCGCGGCCGAGGTGAAGGACTACCGCTGCATGAAGTTCCTCGATTGGTTCATCGACGAGCAGATGGAAGAGGAGACCAACGCAGACGACATGATCACCAAGATGCGCCTGTTCGGCTCCGATGCCAAGGCGCTCTACGACCTCGATCGCGAGTACGCCTCCCGCGTGTATTCCACGCCGTCGCCGCTCGCCAACGCGAAATAAAGCATCCGTCGTACGGGCATGCGCTTGCGTATGCGATGAACTCGGTTTCCAAGAGGCCGCGCTGCGTGCGCGGCCTCTGTCGTTCGGGCGCGATTCCGGTCGGGTTCCCTTTTCGTGCGCGAGCTTCTCGAACATTGTTTCGCGACCGTTTCGTCTGTTCGCGTTTCCGCCTGTTCGCATGCGCTTTTCATGTGTTGCAGGCCCCTCTGGAGTACAATGGCGGAAACAGACGAAAGGAACGCCTATGACTGTCGGCCTCGGAGTCGATATCGTCGAGATAGAACGCATGAAAGCCGTGCTCGCACGCACGCCTGCGTTCGCGCGTAAGGCGTTCACTCCCGAAGAGCGCGCCTATTGCGACGCAAAGCCCAATCCCGCCGCCCATTACGCCGCCCGATTCGCCGCGAAAGAGGCCGTATGCAAGGCCCTCGGCACGGGCATCCTCGCCCATGGCGTGCGCATGACCGATGTCGAAGTGGTGCGCGACGGGCGCGGCAAGCCTGCCGTGGCGCTTCACGGGAAAGCCGCCGCCGCGGCTCGCGATCAGGGGGTCGTCGAAGTTCCGCTTTCTCTGTCCTACACCCATAGCGTGGCGGTGGCAAACGCGGTGGCCATCACGGAAGAATCCAAGGTCGAGCGCGAGAAGCGCCGCGATGCGAAGGCCGATCTGGCCAGGCAGTTCAAAAGCGTTCGCTCCATGCTCGACGATCTAGGGTCGCAAACGGCCCGGCAGACGGAGGCGATTGCCGCGCACGGCGCGCCGTCGTCCGATGCTCCCGTTTCTCGGAAAGGCGGGTATTGATATGAAGTCGATCACATCCAAGAAGGCCGCTCGCGCGCTGCCGGCGCTTCGCGCCGATGCGAATAAATACACGCGCGGGGTCTGCGAACTCGTGGTGGGAAGCGACCGCTTCGTCGGCGCCGCCGTTTTGGCGGTATCGGCGGCGAACCGCATGGGCGCAGGTTACGTGAAGGCATATACATGCGACAAAGCCGCCGACGTGCTGCATATCGTGCAGCCGTCGGCGGTCGTGCTTTCCGAGCGGGCGTTTTTCGAAGAGGACCACGTTTTCGACGAACGTCGTCCGCGCGCCGTGGTGGCGGGGTGCGGCATGGCGGGCACCGACGAGGAAATCCGCCGCATGCTCGACTTGCTCGAAGCCTGCAAGGCCCCCGTGGTGCTCGATGGCGGCGGCCTGCGCGCCCTGGCCTGCGAGGAAGGCGCCGCGGCGGCGCGCCGCCGTTTCGTCGAGGGAATTCCCACGGTCATCACTCCGCATGGCGGCGAGGCGTTGCGCCTTATGCGCTTTCTTGCGGAAAGCTTGCAGGACGTGCCCGACCCCAGTCGTCTGAAGCCCCAGGAAATGGCGCTCGTGTTGGCGCGGGCGTTCGGCGTGACCTGCGTCTTGAAGGGGCCCGATACATTTATCGCCACGGGCGACGAAGCATCGGCGGGTGATGTGGCGGCCATGTTGCAGGGGACCCCGGCGCTCGCCAAGGCGGGAACGGGCGATATCCTGGCCGGCATGATCGGGTCGTTGATAAGCCAAGGCGCCGAGGTTTTCGACGCGTGCGCCGCCGCTACGTTTCTGCATGCCCGCGCCGGCATGTTGGCCTCGGTCGATCGATGCGAGCTGTGCGTGACGGCGGAAGACGTTCTCGACCATATAGCCGCGGCGACGGCCGCGCTCGACCGCAAGATTCGAAAAGAGGGAAACTGACATGAGCAATATCCGTATCGAGCTGATGGATTCGCGCGACGAATTCAGGCCGGGCCGCAGCGGCGGCTCGGTTAACTGGATGCAGCTTCTTTCGGGCATCTTGCTGCTGGCGTTCGGCGCGTTGTGCGTGTTCTGTCCCTTGGAGGTGCTGGTCGGGTTCAATGTGATAGCCGCCGTTTTGATCATGATCGCCGGCGGTATAAACACGGCGGCTTACATCCGCGCGCGCAACACCCTGTTCGAGCAGAGCGGCTGGAGCCTGTTTTTCGCAATCATGCTCATTTTGATCGGCGTCATGCTGATCATGTTTCCCATGGTAGGCGTGGCGTTCATGGGATGGGCGCTCGGCCTGGGCGCGATCCTGTTCGGCGTAGTGCAGCTGGTGGCGGCCCGCAGGTTCTACGCGGTGGGCGCAGGAATCGGCCTGCTCGTGGGCATTTCGGGAATCGCCGAAGTGGTGCTGGGCGTTCTACTGTGCGTCTGGCCCTCCAACCTGGGAATCTTCATCGGATTGTTCGCCTTCGTGCATGCCGTCGACATGATCGTGTTCAGTCTGCCGATCGGTCGCGACCGCACCAACACCCTTTGGTAGCACGCGCTTCTTGCGCAGACGGCCCCCTTTCCGCGGCCCGGCGTCATGTCGGCGGGAAAGGGGGCCTTGTTGTGTTCCGATCCGCCGCTGTGCAGGGACGCGGCTCGGGTTCCCTTGTGGCGATGCCGTGCCGCCGTGGTTCGGAGGCATGGGCGCATGTATCATAGGCGGCTGGAACAACGTATGACGCATCGAGGAATTCGGAGATCCGCATCATGATGGAACAAGAGAGCATGTTCGACGCCCAGACCTCTGCCGCGCTGGCGAGCGACCCCGCCGCTCGCGTCGAGGCCCTTCGTCGTGAAATCGAGCATCATAGCTACCTGTATTACGCGCAGGACGCGCCCGAGATATCCGACGCCGCGTTCGATTCGTTGATGGCCGAGCTGCGCGAGCTCGAAGCGGCCCATCCCGAGCTGGTCGACGCCTCGTCGCCCACGCAGCGCGTCGGCGGCTACGTCGGCGAGCAATTCTCCGCCGTGCGCCATGCCCAGCGCATGTATTCGCTCGACAACGCGATGGATCTCGAAGAACTGGATGCATGGACGCAGCGCACGGTGGAGGCTGCGGGACGCCAGGTGGAATTCGTCTGCGAGCTGAAGATCGACGGCTCTTCGATCGCGCTGACCTATGATGCGGGCGTGCTCGCCAAGGCGGCCACTCGCGGCGACGGCGTGACGGGCGAGGACGTCACGGTGAACATGCGCACTGTGCGCGATGTGCCGCTGCGCCTGCGCGACGAAGGCGTCGCGGGACTGGCCGACGCCGACGGGTCGGTGGAAGTGCGCGGCGAGGTATACATGCCCAAGGCGAGCTTCGACGCGCTCAATGCCGCCGCCGCCGCAAACGGCAAAGCCCCTTTCGCCAATCCGCGCAATGCCGCGGCGGGCTCGCTGCGCCAGAAAGACCCCAAGATCACCAAGGGCCGCGATCTTTCCACGTTCATCTACGCGATCGCCGACGAGCGGGCCGTGAAGGCCGAAAGCCAGTGGGAACTGCTGCAGTGGCTGCGCGCGAGCGGCTTCCATGTGAACCCCGACGTGGCCTTGTGCGCAACGCCTGCCGAGGTGCGCGCGTTCTGCGAATCGGTGGCCGAAAAGCGTTCGGTGCTTCCTTACGATATCGACGGCGTGGTGGTGAAGGTGAATTCCTTCGCCATGCAGCGCGAGCTGGGCTTCACGGCAAAGGCGCCGCGTTGGGCCATCGCCTATAAGTTCCCGCCCGAGGAAAAAACCACCGTGCTGCGCGATATCACCGTGCAGGTGGGCCGCACAGGCGCGATCACGCCGGTTGCCGAGCTGGATCCCGTGCGCGTCGCAGGCTCCACGGTCGCGCGCGCCACGCTGCACAATCTCGACGAGGTGCGCCGCAAGGACGTGCGCGTGGGCGACACGGTGATCGTGCGCAAGGCGGGCGACGTCATTCCCGAGGTGCTCGGTCCCGTGCTGAGCCTGAGGCCCGAAGGCGCCGTTGCATGGGAGATGCCCGCGACGTGTCCGAGCTGCGGCAGCCCGATCGTGCGCGAAGAGGGCGAGGCGGCGTTCAGGTGCGTTTCGATGGATTGTCCGGCGCAGGCGCTCGAAAGGCTGCTGCATTGGGCGAGTCGCGGCGCCATGGACATCGACGGCATGGGCGAGGAAATCGTCGCACGCCTGGTCGAAAGCGAGCGCGTGCGCGATGTGGCCGACTACTACAGCCTGACCGAATACGAGCTGGCCACGCTTGAGACGGGCCGTACGAACAAGGAAGGCGAGCCGATCCGCCTGGGTTCGACCATCGCCGCCAAGCTGATCGCCGCGATCGAGGCGTCCAAGGCGCACCCGCTCGCGCGCGTGCTGTTCGGCCTGGGCATCAGGCACGTGGGCAAGACCACGGGCGAGCAGTTGGCTGCGGCGTTCCCGTCGATGGAGCGCCTGATGGAGGCGACCGAAGAGCAGCTGGCCGAGGTGGAAGGCGTCGGCGGCGTGATCGCACAGAGCATTCGCGCGTTCTTCGGCAACGAGGACAATCGCGAGGTCATCCATCGCCTGGGTCGCATGGGCGTGTCGCTGGAAGACGCGGCCGTTCACGACGAAACGCCCCAGACGCTGGCGGGCATCACGTTCGTGCTGACGGGCTCGCTTACGGAAAGCGGCATGACGCGAGACGAGGCCGGCGCCCGTTTGAAAGCCATGGGCGCGAAGGTATCGGGCAGCGTGTCGAAGAAGACCGGCTACGTGATCGCGGGCGAGGCTGCGGGCAGTAAGTACGACAAGGCGGTTTCGCTGGGCGTCCCGGTGCTTGACGAGGCCGATTTGCTGCGTTTGTTGGAGGCGGGGTCGCTCGAGGCTGCGGGCATCGAGCCCCGCGATTAGGCTGGAGGAGGTGACAATGCGCGGCACAAGCACGCAAGAGCGGTATACTACGGCTTTGATGCGAAACGAATACGCGAACGATGAGAGAGGTTTGGCCATGCAGGACAGGCTGAGCGCATATGATGAAAAAGTCCTTCGCCGACTGGTGCAGCTGGAAACCGCTCGCCGCCAGGAGCGCAAGCAAGGTCCGCTCGCGTTCGTGAAGCGCGATACCGAGGCGGGCTCGGCCATGCGCAGGCTCGACCAGCTGGGCATGATCGGCGCCATGTACAAAGACGGCAATCCCTATGTTGTCGAGGTACTCGCGAAGGGGTATTCATACCTGGGCATCGTCGACGAGGAGCGTGCCGAGGTGCTGCGCGTCGAGCGTCATCGCAAGGAGGATCGCCGCCACGATTGGATGGTCAGCGTCTTCACCGTGCTGGTGGCCATGGTGGGCGTGATCGCGGGCTTCCTGATCGCGAAGTTCGTGTAGGCTTTTTCGCTTCGTTTCCACGCGGTCTATATCGAGAATGCAAAAGCGTCGGCTTCGTGCCGACGCTTTTTTTCGACCCGAGGGCCTATGCGGCAGCGGGCCGCCTTGCTGCCGCGCCGCCTAGGGACGGCATTCGTAGATGAAGCAGTCGCAATCGTTGCTCGGATTTCCCGTCTTGTCGAATGACGAATACGCGCGCACGGACGAAAAGCCGATTTCGTCGAGGATGCGCTCCATCTCGCCGACTTCATAAAGGCGGATGCGGAAGTCCATCGTTTCGCTGCGAAGGAGGGAATCGCCTTCTTTCAGCTCGTAGAGTCCGGGCGCGAGAAGGACCCTTGCCTTTTCGTCGAAATCGTAAGTGCTTTTCAGCGTGAGCGTCTTGCCGCGCCCCATATCGACGCAGGTATCGAGAACGGGTTCTTCGCTGTATCTGATGCTGTTGACGGTGTCGACGGAAAAGACGAATACGCCGCCGGGAGCGAGCATCGCGCGCAATGCCGCCAGCGCTCGCCGGCATGTCTCGTCGTCGGTGAACAGGGATAGGGACCCTGACGGAATGAAGATGTAGTCGAACGGCCCGATGTCGGGACACCTGGTCACATCGGCGAGAAGCGTTTTGGCGCCGGGCGATTTCTCTTCGAGCTTGTCGAGCATCTCTTTCGAAAGGTCGACGCCCGTAATGTCGAATCCTCGCTGCTCGAAGGGAACCAGGAAACGGCCGCTGCCGCAAAGGGGTTCGAGTATGCGCATTCCGGGCGCGGCGTAGGAAAGGTAGAATTCCAGTTCGTCTTCGGGGGCTTCCCCGTGCAGCTTCTCATACATTTCCGTGCACAGGCTTCCGTAGTAATTCTGCATGTTTTCGGTATCGTCCATTTTCGGCTCCTTCCCGATGATTCGTTTCCGGATAAGGGGTTATTGCGCTGCGGCGGTTCGACCTATCGAATCACCAGGTCGAAGATAACTTTCACGAAGAGCAGGGCAAGCACTGCGATGATGATGGGGCGCACTATTTTCGTGCCGTCCTTCATGACCATGCCTGCGCCCAGGTAGTTGCCTGCGATGCTGAACACGGCTGCCGCAAGTCCCAGGCCCAGCCAGACCGCTCCGTGCATGAAGAAGGTGACCAGCGCCGCCACGTTGGATGCAAGGTTGGCCACCTTCACTTCGCCGGACGCATGCTTGACGGGCAGCTTGGCTGCGGCGGTGAAGGCGATGAGCATGAACGTGCCTGTGCCCGGTCCGTAAAATCCGTCATAGGCTCCGAGCAGCACCGAAGCGACGGCCACGATGGCGTATTGCCTGCGCGGCGAGATTTCGGCGTCTTCGGGAGCTTCGAGCGTGCGTTTGCGCAGTACGGCGAAAGCGACGAACGGAAGCGCCACGACCAGCAGGATCTGGAATATGCCGTCGGGCGTGAGCAGGGCGAGCTTCGCGCCGACCGCCGAACCCGCCACGGCGCCTATGGCGGTGGGAACGGCCAGCTTGAAATCGATGTAGCCGCCGCGAGCAAGGCGGGCCGTGGCCACTACCGTGCCGATCGAGGACGATAGCTTGTTCGTGCCGAGCGCCGCATGCGCCGGCAGCCCCGCCAGCAAATAGGCGGTCAGCGAAATCAACCCGCCGCCGCCGGCGATGGAATCGACCAATCCGGCAAGAAAGACAAGCGGGCAAACGATAAGCAATGTGATGGGGTCCATAAACCTCGTCCTGACGAAAATCGGGGAAAAACGGGTGAAACGCAAAGGATTATAATATGGAGGTTTGCGACACGGGCGCTTCCTCTCCGCCCGCGCGGTTTATTCTCGAAGGATACATGCCGTAGGAATCGGCGGAATGGAGGAACTCATGGGCCAAAGCGCTGCGTTGAAAAAGCTCGGCATCATCGGTCTGGGCGCCATCGGTGCCCGGGTGGCCAATGCCGCCGTTTCTCTGGGGATGGAAGTACTGGGGTATGACCCCTATATCTCCATCGACGCCGCCTGGAGCCTGTCCCGCAGCGTACAGCACTGCGTCACCCTGGGTGACATGCTGCCCCGCTGCGATTACCTGACCGTACATGTGCC
>USLD01000009.1 GCA_900555495.1 uncultured Slackia sp.
TAGAGCAGGCGACCAAATACCAAAGCCCTCGGAACGACGGGATAGAACAGGAGCGCATATGGCAGGCAAGCCACAAACACTAGCTACGACCTCGGCATTCGAGATCTTGGGCCCCGTCATGGTCGGCCCCAGCTCATCGCACACCGCCGGCGCCCTGCGCTGCGCCCAAGTTGCCGCCAGCCTGCTGGAAGGCCGCATCACTAAGGTCACCTTTGGCCTGTGGAACTCGTTTGCCCACACCTACCGCGGCCACGGCACCGATCGTGCGCTCGTCGCGGGCATCCTGGGCCTCGACACCGATGACGAGAACATCAAGCAGGCCTTTGACCTCGCAAGCGAGCAGGGCCTCGAATATCACTTTGACATCAAGGGCGACGACGCCTCCATCCACCCCAACACCGTCGACATTGACATGGTCGACGACACGGGTGCGACGGCACAGGTCCGCGGTGAGAGCCTGGGCGGCGGCAAGATGCGCATCAGCCGCATTAACGGCGTCGGCGTTGACATCTCGGGCATGTACTCAACGCTCTTCGTGGCGCACAAGGACGTCCCCGGCGTGCTCGCCGCGCTCACCAACCTGCTCGCCTACGCACACGTGAACATCGCCTTCTGCCGCACCTACCGCACCGAAGTGGGCGGCCAGGCCTACTCCGTCTTTGAGACCGACGGCGCGCCCGACGACACTGTTGTCCCGATGCTGCGTAAGCTCGACAATGTCGATTACGCGACCTTTATCGAGCTCCCCGGTTCTGCTTCGTCGCTCTCCCCCGGCGTCTCGGCCAAGGAAATCTTCGACGACGGCGAGCAGCTGCTCGATGCGTGCGAGGAACTGGGGCTCAGCATCGGCGCCGTCATGGCCGTTCGCGAGGCGCGCCTGACCGGCGAGGCCCACGCCGTCGCCGCCATGCGCCGCGTGCTCGACGTCATGCGCGAGGAGACCACGGCCCCTATCGTCAATCCGCAGCGCTCGCTCGGCGGGCTTATCGGCGGCGAGGCCAAGCTTGTCGATGCCACCGGCCGCAACGACCTGAGCTCCAATTTAATGGGCGCCGTCCAGACTGACGCCGTGGCCCGCGCCATGGCCGTGCTCGAGCGCTCGGCCACGATGGGCGTAATCGTCGCAGCTCCGACGGCAGGATCCGCGGGCGTCGTCCCCGGCTGTGTGCTGGCACTCGCCGACCACCTGCAGCTCGACGACGAGCAGGTGATGGACGCGCTCTACTGCGCCGCCGCCATCGGCCTCAACCTCACCACGAGCGCCTGCGTTGCCGGCGCCGAGGGCGGCTGTCAGGCCGAGGTCGGAAGTGCGGCCGCCATGGCCGCCGCCGCGCTAGTGCAGATGCTCGGCGGCACACCCGAGCAGGCGCTCGACGCCAGTTCCATCGCGCTGAGTAATCTGCTGGGCCTCGTTTGTGACCCCGTCGGTGGCCTCGTGGAGGTGCCCTGCCAAAACCGCAACGCCATCGGCGTGGCAGCCGCCTTTAGCTCCGCACAACTCGCCCTCGCCGGCATTAAGAGCCTGGTGCCGTTTGACCAGATGGCACACGTCATGCTCTCGGTTGGCCACGCCCTGCCGGCCACGCTGCGCGAGACGGCAAAGGGCGGCATCGCACAGGCTCCGGCCGCACTTTCGGCCTGTGCAAAATGCGGTGTGTGCGGGTAGTGACCAAGAACGACTCGATAGTGGGACAAATGTCCCACCTCTTTTGAATGCCACCGTTTCCGTACCACAAACAACTAGGTAATCGCTATAATGCAAGCCCAGTAAAAACACGATGAGCCGCAAGGCGAAATTCGAAGGATATGCATACGATGTCGCAAAACGATCGAACTCAACTGATTCCCGATCCGCAGCAGCCGAGCAGGCACACCGGTGGCGTTCAGTCGCCGCGTCCTATCGCGCCGAGCCACGGTCAGGAGCGTGGTGCGGCAAACGCTTCCCAACGCCCGAACCAGCAGCGTCAGCCACGTCAGCAGCGCCAGGCAAACGGCAATGCGCCCAAGCAGCCCCACGTGCACGGTCGAGGCGATCGCGACCCCGCGCGCAAACCCGCCGAGAACAATAAGTCGGGCAAAAAGACGACGCTCTTTGTCGTCCTGGGTCTTATCGTCATTGTCTATATCGTAGGCGTCGTAGCGTTTTCCCAGCTAGCCTACCCCAACACCACCATCGCCGGCGTCGACGTCTCGTTCTCCAACGCTTCGTCTGCCGCCACCAAGGTCAACTCGGCATGGAAGCACTATAAGCTCACCGTGACAGGCGATGACTTTAGCTGGACGTATCAGCCCGAGTCCGATGAGCCCATCGTCGACGGCGAAGCTGCCGCAAAAGAGATCATCAGCCACAACGAAGCCTTTGTATGGCCGGTCCGCCTTGTGGAATCCTTAAGCGGAAAGACCAAAACAACCGCTACCTCCAACGAAGTCGATCTTGATCAAGACGTCGACCTGTCCATGCTCTCCGACACTTTTGACCAAAAGAAGTTTGAGCAGGATCTGGGCGCCGCCATCGACGAGTTTAACGAGGGGCGTTCGGGCACGTTCGAGGCCAATAGCTCCTATGACGAGCAGGCCGGCAAGTTTACCGTCGAGAAGGCGCGCTCCAACGAAAAACTCGACCGCGAGCATGTCATTAAGTATGCCGAACTCGAGCTTGCCTCGCTGTCCGAGACCGTAGACCTTTCCAAGCTCGGCAACGATGCCTATGAACCGCTCAATGGAACGCTGACCGATGATCAGATTCAGACCGCATGCGATGCCGCCAACAACTTCCTGGGCGTAAACGTGACCCTCAAGCTCAACGGCGAGGATGCCGGCAAGGTTGATGGCAGCTCCGTGTTGCAGTGGATCAGCTTTGCCGATCCGGCCAACCCCACACTCGATACGTCGCAGATCAGCAGCTGGGCAGCCGAGCTTGCCAACGGCTTCAATACCGTGGGCTCCACTCGCTGGTGGACGCGCGCCGATGGCAAGCAATGCGCCGTCGAAGGCGGCGACTTTGGTTGGTCCATCGACAGCAGCTCGCTCGCCAAGCAGGTCGAGGACGCCATTAACAACAAACAGACCGGCGAAATCGAGATCAAGTACTCCCAGAAGGCCGACACCTTTACTGCAAAGGGAGAGCCCGACTGGAAGGCATACGTCGATGTCGATCTGTCCGAGCAGCACGCGCGCTACTACGACGAGAGCGGCAATATCGTGTGGGAGGCCAACTTTATCTCCGGCAAGCCGGGAGAGGACGCCACCCCCGAAGGCGTTTGGCAGATCAACAGCAACAATGGCGCCAGCAAGCTCATCGGTGCCAAGGACCCCGAGACCGGCAAGCCCAAATACGAGAGCCCGGTCAGCTATTGGATGCCGTTTGAGGGAAACATGGTCGGTTTCCACGATGCAACGTGGCAAAACGACAAGAGTTTCGACGACCCCAACTCCTACAAGTGGTGCGGTAGCCACGGATGTATTAACCTGCGCCTAGCCGACGCCAAGGCGCTGCACGATTGCATCAAAGTCGGTCTGTGCGTGGTTGTCCACTCGTAGTGCAACGCGCGCATTAATACAACGTGGAACCGATGCAAACAATCTAACAGTTCCGAAAGAAACCGTCCTATGCGCCCACCCCAAACGATGGGCGCATATACTTATCGAGGTTCTATCTATAAAGGAGACGCTATGCCGAATGTCCCCACGATCGCCCCGGGCCCGGATGATACCGAGCACACGCCCGAAGGTGCCACCGAAACGATTCCTCTGATTACAGACGTACATGCCGACAAGCAGAACGGACGCACGAACGATACGGCCGATATTTCCGATGAAGAGGCATATGCCAAGCTCAAGGCAAAACGTGCCGAACGTCGACGCAAAAAGCTGATTCGACGCGGTATTGCCGTCGGCGTCGTAGGTGCCATCGCGCTCATTGCCATTGTCGCAACCCTGGTTATCAATGCGCAGCCACAGGGCGATAGCGGGCCTGCGACCGACATGGTGACCGAGGGCACGTTTAGCACAACGGTCGAGGCAAAAGGCCAGCTCAAACCCATTTCGTCCTCAGTGGTCTCCCCTTCTGTCGACGGCACGGTCGATTCGATCAACGTGCAGGCAGGCCAATCCGTCAACGAGGGCGACGTGCTTATGACCATTAAAAACGACGAGCTCGATCGCAACGTTGCCGAGGCGCAGCGTGCAGTTGCAGCCGCTCAAGAAGACCTCGCCAACGCGAAGAAAGCCGCAGCTGCTGCGCAGGCCAACCCAACGACGGACGTCGACGGAGGTTCCGCAGCGGCTGGCATCACCGCCGCATCAGCGGACACGAACGCCGTATCGGCCGCGCAGCGCAGCCTCACATCGGCCCAGGCAAACCTCGATCAGGCGAACGCCAAGGCCGCCAGCCGTACGGTCACGGCCCCGAGCTCGGGCAGCATCGTGGCGCTCAACGCCAAGGTGGGCGCCACGGTAACAGGCGGCATGATCATGGGCGAAAGCGATACGAGCGGCGGCAAGCAGTGCATGCAGATCGCCGACCTGTCCAAGATGAAGGTGACGGTTCAGGTGGGCGAAAAGGATATCGCCAAAATTGCCGTGGGCCAATGCGCCAACGTGACCTACCCCGCGTTTCCCGATATCGTGAGCCAGGGCACCGTCACGGCTATCGCCTCGGTGGCAAACTCCGACTCCTCCTCCGGGAGCGGCGGCAGTGTGACCTTTAACGTCGACATCCTCATCGAAGCACCTGACAGTCGCCTTAAGCCGGGTATGACTGCCGAGGTCTCGGTAGTGACCGAGAAGCTCGACGACGTGGTGATGGTGCCGACCATGGCGCTGATGACCGAAGATGGCGAGCACTATTACGTCAATTTGGCCACCGATTCGGAGGGTAAAAAGACGCGCCGCGTGAAGGTGACCGTCGTGACGCAAAACGACAACGAGGCTGTAGTCGGTAAGACGCAGGTCAAGCGCGACGACCAGGGCAACGAGATCAATCCAGACGTCCCGGTTACCAAGCTACGCGACGGCGACACCATCGTGACGGATACCGGCACAGGAATGACGGCAGACGGCGGCGACAACATGCCTGCCGACGAGGGCAAGTAATGCGTCCCGTCATCGACATCCGCAACGTGCACCGCATCTTTGAGAGCGAGGCCGGTTGCGCCCACATCCTGCATAACGTGAGCCTGGCAGTAGATCCCGGTGAGTTCGTTGCCATCACCGGCCCCTCGGGCTCAGGCAAGTCGACGCTCATGAACATCCTGGGCTGCCTGGACAAACCGACGGCGGGCGATTACTTCCTGCAAGGGCTCAACGTCGCCGAGCTCGACGATGACGAGCTCACCGAGGTGCGAGCGCTGAGCATCGGCTTTGTCTTTCAGAGCTTTAATCTGCTGCCGCGCCTGACGGTTATCGAAAACGTCATACTGCCGCTGGCCTACACCAATGTGCCCCGTAGCCAGCGCGAAATGCGCGCCGTGCACGCGCTGCAGGCCGTCACGCTGCCGGTCGACCACTGGGACCACCGCATATCAGAGCTCTCGGGCGGACAGATGCAGCGCGTCGCCATCGCGCGCGCCCTCGTCAATGACCCGCCCATCATTCTGGCCGACGAGCCGACGGGAAACCTGGACTCCGCTACCGGAGCGCTTGTGATGGAGACCTTCCATAAGCTCCAGAAGCGCGGCAAAACCATCGTTCTTATCACACACGACCCCGGCATCGCCGCCGAGGCCGACCGCGCCGTGACCATCCGCGACGGTCGCATTCACGACGGCGCGTATATTCCACATGCACCGCGGACCCTGCGCAGCGCCGTAGATAGCCTGCCCATGATTTCCGCCTCCGCCAACCCGCCGAAAGGAGTGGTGGCATGAGCGCCCGCGATCTCATCCAGGAAGCCCTTCACTCGCTCGAGGCCAACAAGGGGCGCAGCCTGCTCACCATCCTGGGTATTGTCATCGGCATCGCCTCGGTTATCGCCATGACTTCGCTCATCGGCGGCATCCAAAACAGCCTGGTCAACAGTCTGGGCCTCAATGCGGCGCGCATGGTGCAAATCTATTCGTCGCAAGAACTCACCGAATCGGACATCGATAAGCTTCAAAAACTGGTGCCGAAGATAGAGCAGATCGGCATTGTCGACAGCGCGTATACCGAGTACAAGACCGGCGATAAAAGCTATACCGTCATGGCACAGGGTGTCGATAGCAACATGCTCGACGCCGTGGGGGCCAGCAAGCTCGTTGCGGGGCGCACCTACACCGATGTCGAGTCAAAGGCAGGCTCGCGCGTGGCGCTCATCAGCCGCGGCGGCGCCGATCAGCTTTACGGCAACGAACAGGATGCGCTGGGGAAAACCATCAAGGTGTCCAACGGCGAGGTGCAGATTGTAGGCGTGATTGATGGCGGCAGTGACTCCATGGGCTCGCTCACGCTGTATATGCCACGCGAAACCATCGCCGGGCTGTTTGGCGACGAGAATCCTTCATTCCCCAGCGTGACGGCACTTGCCGCCGAGGGCACGGACATGGATGAGCTTTGTAAGACCATCGAGTCCAAGGTGCGCGCGATGAAGGGCATCGAGGAGGAGGATGAGTACGACAGTGTATCGGCGACATCCATGAAAAGCGCCATCGATGCACTCAACTCGTTTATGGGCGCGTTCTCGCTCATCATGGGTGCTGTCGCCAGCATCTCGCTGCTTGTCGGCGGTATCGGCATTATGAATATGATGCTTACCAACGTAACGGAGCGCATTCGCGAGATCGGCATCCGCCGCGCTCTGGGCGCCAGTCGTCGCGATATCACCGCGCAGTTTTTGGCCGAGTCTTCGGCGCTGTGCGTCACCGGTGGCCTACTGGGTGTCCTGATAGGCTATCTGCTGGCCTGGGGCCTCGCGATGTTTGCCTCCGGATCCGGGATTCTTGGTGAGCTCGGAGCCAGCGGGCAAATCACACCGAGTTTTTCAATCGCCACGGTGCTGCTGGCCTTCGCCGTCTCCGTCGGCATCGGCGTAATCTTTGGCTTCTACCCCGCTCGCCGCGCGGCAAAGCTCAACCCGGTAGAGTGTCTGCGCTACCAGTAAGTCACCACCACAAAGTTGCGGTGAATTAGGGACTGAATATGCTATCTAGCAGCATAAACAGACACTATTTCACCGCATCTTATTGAAGGGCTGTTTGCGCCAGTTCCGGGCGTCGTCCTCGAGCTATTGGCGGATGACGGGCTTGTACGGGTCGAGCTTGCTCGAGGCGATCCTCCTCGCGGGCGGGAGGGCGCGCAGGCGCGGCGGGCGCCTAGCGCGCGAACTCCCGTAAGAGCGCGTCTTCCACTTCCCGAAGCAAAAGAGCCCCGCTTCCCTCGGCGGGACGGGTGACCACAATACAGCGCGCTCCAACGTCGCGCGCGGCGGCGAGCTTCTCGGCCGTGCCGCCTACGGTTCCCGAGTCCTTGGTCACAAGCCACTGGGCGCCCACCTGCCGAAGCATCGCCTCGTTGAGCTCGCGGGTGAAGGGCCCCTGCATGCCGATGACGTGCGACGGCGAAAACCCCGCGTCGATGCACTTCGTTATAGCACCGGGCAGCGGGAGCACACGCACGAAGAAGCGCTCCGCGAAATCGGCGACGCGCGTGTAGGGAGCAAGCTCCTTGCTCCCCGTCGTGAGAAGCGCGCGACCCGGGTTCTCGGAGAGAAAGCGCGCCGCGCAGGTGATCGACGCGACCGGCACGACGCCTTTGGGCAGCGCCTCGACCGGGCGCGCAAGGCGCAGACATCGTGCACCCACGGCGAGCGAAGCGGCCCGGATGTTGCCGCTTGCGAGCGTAGCGAAGGGGTGCGTGGCGTCGACGACGATGCGCGCACCGGAAAGCTCGCGCTCCATGTCGGCCTCGTCGAGCCTGCTCGCATGCACCTCGATGCCCGGAAGCTCGCCCAAAAGCTCACCTCCGTACTCGGTTGCCGCGTAGGCACGGGCGGGGATGCCCGCCTCGCTCGCCCATTCGCACAGAAGGCGGCCCTCGGTGGTGCCGGCGAAGATGCGCAGCGCCGGCGCGGATGCGGGCGCCGTCACTTCGGGCCGCCTGGGCGCGTGATCTGGTAGAGCAGCGCGTTCATAATGGCAGCCGCCACGGTCGAGCCGCCCTTGCGACCCCTCGCGACGATGGCCGGCACGCGTCGCGCGAGTAGCTCCTCTTTCGCCTCGACCACGTTCACAAACCCGACCGGCACCCCAACGACGAGCGCGGGCGCGATTTCCCCAGCGTCCATGAGCTCGGCGAGGCGCAGAAGTGCTGTGGGAGCGTTGCCGACGGCCACGATGAGCGGACCCTCGATGCGGCAAGCTTTGTCCATGCTCGCAACGGCGCGGGTCGTGCCCGCGGCGCGCGCCGTTGCGGCGACATCAGGGTCGGCCATGTAGCACACGGCCTTGCAGCCGAGCTTCGCGAGCGCGGGCTTGCTTATGCCTGCGAGCGCCATGTTCGTGTCGGTGAGCACCGTGGCCCCTGCACGCAGTGCGTCGAGCGCACAGTGCGCGGCGTCATGGGTGAACACGAGGGATTCGGCGTACGAGAAGTCGGCAGTGGTGTGGATGACGCGCTTCACGACGGGCTCTTCGAGCGGCGGGAACGTGCGGCCGCCGAGCTCTTCGGTGATGATCTCGAAGCTACGCCGCTCGATGTCGCCGGGCGCCATCTCCTTGGAATCCATCTAGTACTCCACTCCTTCCCTTGCACATATCCCCTGAGAGTAGGGGTGTTTCTCGCACCGCATCTCGGTTATGTAGTCGGCCTTCTCCACGATCTTGCGGGAAGGCGCGCGCCCGGTGAGCGCTACTTCGACGCCGCGCGCGGACATATCGAGCGCGCGGTCCACGAGCGCCTCGTCGACAAGCCCCTTCGAAAGCGCGTCGAGCGCCTCGTCGAGCACAAGCAGCCCCTCCTGCGCGCCCTCGAGCTCGGCGAGCGCGGAAGCGAGGTTCCCATCGTGCAGTTCGCACGTCGCGGCAAGTTCTTCCGACGTCATCGACCAGGTAAACTTGTCCGACACCTTCCCCGCGAACACGGGCACGCCGAAATGCTCGGCGAGCAGGCGCGCCTCCCCACTTTCGCCGTCTTTCAGGAACTGCACGACGACGACGCGGCGGCCTGCGGCGAGCATGCGAAGGGCGAGGCCCATCGCCGCCGTGGTCTTGCCTTTGCCGTCGCCATGATACACGTGGATCATACGCCCTCCTCGATAATACGGTAGACATACTCCATGTCGAGCGCCCCGCGCACGACGTCGGCCAGGCGGTCGAACTCGCGCGCACGGTGATCGGCTGCGGACGCTGCGCCCGCAGCACCCACGACGCTCTCGGGCAGGCCGCGCATGCGCGCGAGCGAGCGCGCGAGGGCGAGCGCCAACCCCGGTTCGTCGAACAGGCCGTGGAGATAGGTTCCGAACACGTTTCCGCAGGCCGCGCCTTCTGGTTTGCCGCCAATCGTGCCCGCAGGCGCGCAGGAGACGGTCGTTTCGCCGTCGTGAATCTCGTACCCGCGCGCCGTCATGCCGTTCCACACCGAGAACGCGCCTTGGGCACCCGTGATGCGCAGCTCCGACTGGGCGAGGCGCTTTTCCTCCTTGAACACCGTACTTGCAGGGATGAGCCCGAGCCCGCGCGCGGTGCCAGCGCCTTCCCTGCCGTGCGGGTCGGAAAGCTCGTCTCCCAAAAGCTGGTAGCCTCCGCATATGCCGAGCACCGGCGTGCCCGCGCCCGAAAGCGCGCGTACACAGGCTCCGATGCCGCTAGCCGCAAGCCAGCGCGCGTCGTCGAGCGTGGCCTTCGAGCCGGGGAGCACCACCAGGTCGGGTCGGCCCAGATCGGTCGTCGAGGAAACGTAGCGCACGCCCATGCCTGGCACGCGCGCAAGCGGGTCGAAGTCGGTGAAGTTCGACAGATGCGGAAGGCGCACGACGGCGACGTCGATGACGCCGCGCGCCTCGCGGGCAGATAGGCGCGGCGCGAGCGAGTCCTCGTCGTCCAGGTCGAGCGTAAGATACGGCACTACCCCCACGACGGGAACCCCGCACATCTTCTCGAGCGGGGCCAAACCCGGGCGCAGGATTTCCACATCGCCGCGGAACTTGTTCACCACAAGCCCCCGCAAAAGCGCGCGATCCTCGGGCGCAAAGAGCGCGACCGTACCGTAGAGCTGGGCAAACACCCCGCCTGGGTCGATGTCGCCCACGAGCAGCACGGGGGAGGACACGGCGCGCGCGAGCCCCATGTTGACGATGTCGTTTTCGGAAAGGTTGATTTCGGCGGGGCTGCCAGCGCCCTCGATGACGATGACGTCGTTTTCCTCCGCGAGCAAATCGAACGCCTCCAAAATCTGCGGCATGAGCGCCTTCTTTCGCGCGAAGTAGTCCCTCGCAGCGAAGGCTCCCTGCGCCTTGCCGGCCACGATGAGCTGGCTTCGGTGGTCGCTTTCGGGCTTGAGAAGGATGGGGTTCATGCGCACGTCGGGCGCGATGCCGCACGCCTCGGCCTGCATGATCTGGGCGCGCCCCATCTCGAGCCCGTCGGCCGTGACACCGCTGTTGAGCGCCATGTTCTGGCTCTTGAAGGGAGTCACGCGCAGGCCGTCCTGCGAAAGCACACGGCACAGTCCCGCCGCAAGCAGGCTCTTCCCCGCGTTCGACATGGTGCCCTGAATCATGATGGGCTTCGCCCTACCCACGGGTATCGACCTCCTTCGCCGAGCCTCGGCCATCCGCGCCCGCCATAGCGCCGCTGCAAGAAACGCCGCCCCGTTCGTCGGGTTCGCCTTCGCCCAATGCACCTTCCGCCCGAAGCGCGCGGCTGAACGCCATCGCAAGCCGGGCATTCTCCTTGCGCGTGCGCACCGCGACGCGGCACCAGAAACGGGACAGTACCGAAAACGAGTCGCACGTGCGGACCAAAACCCCCTGTTTATACAGGCGCTCGGGGATGTCTTTCGCCGGAGTGCGGACTAAAAGGAAGTTCGCATCCGATGGCACGACGGAAAGCCCGAGCGAGGAGAGCTCGTGGGAAAGCCACGCTCGCTCGCCCGCCAATACATCGCGCGTGCGCGAGACGTATTCAACGTCTTCCAGGGCGGCGATGCCCGCGGCCTCGGCGACCGAGGAGACGGGCCACGCCTGCCCCGCCCGGCGAATCCCCTCGATGAGTTGGGCGTTTCCGCTGATCAGATATCCCAACCGCAACCCCGCCATTCCGTAGAGCTTGGTGAACGCGGAGAGCACGGCCACATGGCGCGAACACGCGGCACGTGCGGCCACGCTCCTTTCGCGGGCGTCGGGCGCAAATCCGAGGAAGCACTCGTCCACGACGAGCAGCGCGCCCACCTGCTCGCAGCGGCAAGCCGCGGCATCGATCACGCTGGGGTCGACGAGTCGCCCCGTCGGGTTGTTCGGATTGCAGAGGTACGCCACGTCTCCCGGCCCCTCGATCGCGCGGGCGAAGGAGGCGGGCACGTCGAAGTCGTCTGCTTCGGAGAGCGGGAACTCCTGCACGCATGCGCCGTAGTACGATGCCGCCTCCGCATATTCAGAGAACGTCGGCGCGCACACGACGATGCGTTTCGGGCGCACCGCCGCGGCGAGCCGCCAGATGATGTCGGCCGCGCCCGCGCCGCAGACGATAGTATCTTCGGGAATGCCCTGGGCGCGCGCTAGGGCGCGAACGAGGGCGAGGCTTTCCCTATCGGGGTAAGCGTCGATTCGAGAAAGCGCCTTGCAAGCTGCGGCGACGGCGCGCGGCGAGGGGCCTGCCGGATTCACGTTCACCGAGAAGTCAATGAGGTCGGAGGCGCCCCCTTCGCAAGCGATGCCGAGCGATTGCGTGCTACCCCCATGCGCACGGGCGCGCAGGATTCCCCCGGCAGCCCGGGGCGCGGCGTGGTCTTCACTCATGCCATCGCCCCCACGGCGAGCACGACCGCCGCGCGCGCGGCACCGAAGACGACGAGCGCGCATACGGACGTGGCGAGCATGAGCCTTGTCGCCCGAGCGATGTCGCCCCACTCGATTTCGCGGGACGCGTCGCCTATCGTCGGTTTCTCAACGAGCTTGCCGAAATACACCGCGGGTCCTGCCAGGCGCAGCCCGAGCGCGCCCGCGCACGCTGACTCGGTCTGTGCCGCATTCGGGCTCGCATGGCGACGCCTGTCGCGGCGCCAGATGTGCGCCGCCCCGCGCGCGTCGAGCCCGACGATCGGGCATACGGCGATCATGAGCAGGGCCGATAAGCGCGAGGGAATCCAGTTCGCCGCATCGTCGAGACGCGCCGAGGCGCAGCCGAAGTCGATGTAGCGCTCGTTTTTGTAGCCCACCATGCTGTCGAGCGTATTCACCGCCTTGTACGCCATGCCCAAGGGCGCACCCCCGATCATAAGGTAGAAAAGCGGCGCGATGACGCCGTCACTCGCGTTCTCCGCCACCGTTTCCACAGCGGCGCGCGCGACGCCCTGCTCGTCGAGAACAGACGTGTCGCGTCCCACGATGAGCCCGACGACTTCGCGCGCCGCGACAAGGCCGCCCTTCGAGAACGCGCGGGCCACGGCCAGGCTCTGGCGGCGCAGCTCGCATGCCGCGAGAATCTGATAGCTCGCCCATGCCTCGGCAACGAAGCGCAAGCCGGAGTGAACCATGCCGCAAAGATGCAGGATTCCCCAGGTCAAAAGCCCACACGCAAGCGGAAGCGCCACGGCGAGCACAAGCCCTGCGGCGCGCGTGCCCGCGGACGTCTGCGGGAATGCGCCCCGCGGGCGGCCTTCGGCCCACGTGATCGCGCGCCCCATGGCGACGACGGGATGGGGAAGCCAGCGCGGGTCGCCGAAGGCAAGGTCGGCCACGAACCCGGCGGCGACGGCAAGAATCGTCATCACCGGGCATCGCCCCCCAAAGCGTGGCGAACGTCGCGAAGGCAGCGCCCATCCCAGGTGGCGGCCCATGCGCCGCCCGGCTCGGTATGCACGTCGAAGTATCCAATTTTCGGGACAGCTAGCTCGGAGAGCAGCGCTTTCACGGTACCCGCGTGAACGACGAAGACGGCGCGCCCACTCCCCTGGACGCGCTCCGATTTGCACGCCTCCCGAAACGCCGCGACGACGCGGCGGGTGAAATCGCTCTTGCCCTCGCCATGCGGGCAGCGCGTCTCGCACCAGGAGTCTACCCAGGCGCGGTAGCGCGCATCCTCTTTAAGCTCGGCGGCGCTTCGCCCCTCGAAGTCGCCGAAATCCATCTCGCGCAGACCGGGGCACGCCATAAGCTCCGCGTTCGGGAAGAGGATGCGCGCCGTCTGGTCGGTGCGGGCCATGCCGCTCGTGATAACACGGAACACGTCACGATCGCACGCGAGGTCGCGCAAAGCGCGCTCGCCCGCACTCGACAGGGGCTCGTCGGTGCCCGCCCCGCTGTAGCGATGGTCTTCCGTGCCCGCCGTGGCACCATGGCGCACGAAGACGACTTCCAAAAGCGCACCCGCGCCCTGCGTCCCTCGAGGTGCATCGGCAAGGTTTCCTTTGATGACCTGGGGAATCCCGCACGTCATGCGCACGACGACGTCGGCGCGCGCAGCGAGCGCGCATCCCAGGCGCCCCGCGCGCTCGCGCCATTGGGCGTCTTCCGCACTCATGGGGACGACCCCCGAGCCGACCAAGGGCAGAATCACTGCGTCGAAGCCGATCAGCCGCTCGAGCGCCCGGTCAGCGTCGAGCGCGCGTACGAGTTCCTCAGCACGGTATGCGACGCGGCCGGCAAAAGCCGCGGGCACGCCGCCCTCCGCAAGCTGCGCCGTATCGACGAAATCGTCCGCCGCGAACCCGAGTTTTTCGCGCACGAAGGTCCTCTTCCCCGAATGCGCGCCACCTACCACGAGCATCATAGGAGCATGCCCCCCACCACCAGCATGGCAAGCATCGCGAGCTCGGCCCATTGCAGAAACCATCCGGCCAAATCCCCCGTCACCCCGCCGAAGCGGGACAGGGCAACATGGCGGTACCACGCGAGCACCAAAAGCCCCGCCACCGCCATAAAGGCGCCGACGGCCTGAGCGCACGCGACCATCCCTGCAGCCGAAGCCGCAGCGAAAGCGCAAAGCGGCACGACGATCGCCGCGCGCTTCTTCGCAGGCGAGAGCCCCGCGGCCATGCCGTCCGCCCGCGCGGCAGGCCAGCATTCAACGGCGAGTCCCGAAAGCGCGCGGGAGAACACGAGCGAGCACAGAAGCGCGAGGAACGCCCCCGCCGTAAGCGGCAGCGCGGTGAACAGGGAAAACTGCAGAATAAGGTACACAACAACACCGATGACCCCGAAGGCGCCCGCCCGCGGATCGTGCATGATCTCGAGCTTTCGCTCGCGCGGGGCCCAACTTGCAAGCGCATCGGAGGTGTCGCAGAGCCCGTCTAGGTGGATGCCTCCCGTCACCGCCACAGGCAGCGCCGCGAGCACGGCCGCGACGATGGTCGCGGGCACGCCGAGCAGGTTCGCCACGTGCCCCCACGCCGTCATGAGGAAGCCTTCCGCAAGGCCCACCAGGGGAAACGCGGCAAGTGCATGGGTTGACCCGAAATCGGTCCAGGCCGATTTCGGGACGGGGATGCGCGAGAACGTTCCGAACGCCGCGCCGATTGCCTCTGCTATCTTCACCTTGTAGGTCCTTCGCCTTTCATCCACACGGGAATCCCGCATACCACTTCGACTGCATGGTCGGCCAGCGCCGCCACGCCCGCGTTCACGCGCGCGAGCGCGCGCCTCCATGCCTCGGTCCCTTCATCGTAGCGCATCCCATCGGCGAACACGTCGACGGTGACCACCACCGTATACGCAGCGGCCTGAGCGAGCCGTTCGATGCCTCCGAGTACCTCGCGCGCCGCAGCGTCGGGGTCACGCGGGGACAAGCCGCCTTCCGCGAAGAGCTCGTTCGCAACCAGGTTGCCCACGTCCTCCAAAAGAAGTGTGCAGCCGCGCGGAAGCCCGGGCGCTGCGGCGCCCACGTCACGCGAGCACTCGAGGGTGGAAAACCCTTTGCCTTCGCGCAGCGCCCGATGGCGCGCGATGCGGCGGGCGCCATCTTCCCCGAAGGGCTCCATCGTTGCCAGGTACACGCGAGGGCCGTCGTGCCCGAGGCACAGGGACTCGGCGTAGGCGCTCTTGCCGCTCGCGGCGGCGCCGATGACGAGCGTCACCGTCATTTCCCGGCCTCGAAATGCTCGTACGCAGCCATACCAGTCGCCGTGAACGTCTTCCCATCCCGGTACACGCGCAACGCCGAATCCAGAAGGGGCAGATACGCCATGGCGCCCGCGCCCTCGCCCAAGTGCATGCCTGCGTCGAGTGGTGCCTTTATGCCGAGCTCGCGAAGGAGCTCCTGGCTTGCGGGTTCGCTTGATGCGTGGGTGCCCACGAGGTAGCCCAAGGCGTTGGGGCACAGGCGCGCCGCGCACAGGGCCGCCGTGCAGGATATGACCCCGTCGAGGAGCGCCGGCGCCTTCGAGGCCGCGGCCCCCAGGTAGAAGCCGCACATCGCCGCGATGTCGAAGCCGCCCACCTTCGAGAGCACGTCGATTGGGTCGGCGGGATCGGGCGAGTTCGCGTCGATAGCACGCTCGACCACGTCGCGCTTGCGCGCGAGTGAGGCGTCCGAGAGCCCCGCGCCGCGCCCGACGAGGCTCCGCGCTTCCGCCCGGATGAGCACTGCGGCCACCGCCGCAGAGGTGGTCGTGTTGCCGATGCCCATCTCGCCCGCGGCGAGAAGGCGCACGCCGGTGCGGGCAAGCCCGCACGCGACGGCGATTCCGACCTCGATCGCGCGCACGGCCCCATCGCGAGACATAGCGGAACCGTGCGCGATGTTGCCGCTCCCCCGCCGCACGTTCGCGCGCACCATGCGCGTGTCTTCTATACCCCGGGCCATACCCACGTCGACGGGCACGACCTCGGCACCCGCGAACGCCGCCATGCGGCAGGCGCTCGTGGCCCCCTCGCACATGTTGCGCGCGACGGCTCGCGTCACGTCTTGCCCGCTTTGCGACACGCCTTCGGCAACGACACCGTTGTCGGAGAAGAATACCGCGAGCGCACGGGGAAACTCGGCCACCTCGGCGCTCCCCTGAGCTGCGGCGATACACGCGACGGCGTCTTCAAAGTCGCCCAATCCCCCCAAGGGGTGCGCGATGGAGTCCCACGCGGCGTACGCGGCGGCGCGGGCGCACTCGTCTGCGGGCTCGATCCGGGGGAGCGTGGCTTCGAGCACGGCGCCCGGCGCCGACGAGAACGCGCGCTCGACTTCCTCGCGGATGCAGGCGAGCGCGGTTTCGGTTGCTTCAGCCATGCCGTCTCCTCTCTGCAAACGACGCTGCGGCAGACGCGAACGCGCGCGCAACGTCGGGGTTCGCAGGATAGTACACATGCGGGAAGCCCGCAACCAGGGACGGGGTGGTCGACATGCACGGCCAGCCCTTGTCGCGCCGGGGCTTCTGCGCCCAGAAGTCGCCGCCCGGGCAGGTGGACTGCCAGTAGTGGAACTCGTGCGCCGGAAAACCTTCTCCTTTTTTGCAGAGCAGGTTGTCCTCGTTTGCGGTGAGGTTCACATAGCCAAACCGCCTGAGACCTTCTGTCCGAAAGCTTTTTCCTTTCAGAAAACCGACCATCGGATAGGACGTACCGTCCTCCCCTTCCAGCTCCTCCTGAAGATACTGGAATCCGCCGCACTCGGCAATGCAGGGAAGTCCATTTTGCAGCGCAAGTTTGATCTGGCTCCTGATTTGCTGATTCTGACTCAGCGTCTGCGCGTACACCTCCGGATACCCTCCGCCGATGAGCAGTCCATCCAGATCTCCCGGCAGGCTATCCTGCATCGGAGAAAAGAAGATAAGCTGCGCTCCAAGCTCTGTTAAAAGAGAGAGGTTGTCTTCATAGTAAAAATGAAACGCTTTATCCTTTGCTACTCCGATTTTGACCGGCTCACTAAGCGGCTGCGGGAGGGAAATCGACTGTGCAGATGTCTCCTCCA
>USLD01000010.1 GCA_900555495.1 uncultured Slackia sp.
AGAAGATGTAGTCGAAGCGTTGTTCGAGCAAGGCGGCGTTCTCGACGCGCCCGCCCTGGACGACGCAGGCGTGGGCGGGGTCGAACGCCTCGGTTACGATATCGGCCACGACCTGGCTGGTGGCGGGGGCGTAGGCGCTCGGTTTGACGAGACAGCAGTTGCCTGCCGCTATGGCGCCGATCAGCGGTTCCATAGCGAGCATGAAAGGATAGTTCCACGGCGACATGGTCAAGACGACGCCGTAGGGCTCGGCCACGGTAAAGCTTGTCGCGGGGAAGTTCGCGACATCGGTGCGTACGCGTTTCGGTTCGGCCCAGCTGCGCAGATGCCCCAGTTGGTGGCGAAGCTCGGACAGCGTGAGCCCTATTTCGGTCATGTAGCTTTCCTGCGACGGTTTTCCTAGGTCGGCTGCGAGCGCTTTGACGATGCGCGGCTCGGCGTTTTTGATCGCCTTGCGAAGCCGAACGAGCGCATCGACGCGTTCGTCGATGTCGATGGTCGCTCCTGTCGCGAAATAGGCTTGCATCTTCGCGACGGCGCTCTCGATGGTTTTTTCGGTGTTCATATGACGGGCCTCCCTTCCGTCGGCGCCGCGCGGGCGCCGTGCTTCGCCCCATGGTACGCTCGCAACGCCTCGTTGCGGCAGGCTGGCACCGAATCGTTTGAATCTGCATGCCGATTCTCTTCATACGGCCTGTTCCTGGGCATTTTCCGATCTTATCGGGGAAGCGACGCGGGCGTTTGCGCCGCGATCGCGTCGGCTTCGTTTTGCGTGAGGGCCCCGTATTTCACCATGCGCGCGAGAACCTGGCGCTGTCGCTGGCAGGACGGATCGAAGTTCTGCGTGGGCGCATAGGCGCTCGGTGCGTTGGGCACGCCTGCCAAAAGCATGCTTTCCCATGCGGCCATATCGGCCGGGGCCTTGCCGAGGTATCCTGCGCAGGCGTTCGCTATGCCGTAATATCCGTCGCCGAAATAGATCGAATTGACGTAGAGTTCCAGGATATCTTCTTTGGCGAGCTGCCGTTCGATATCGAAGGCCATGAGCACCTCGGCCACTTTGCGCTCGACGACTTGCTCTTGCGTGAAGAATTCGTTTTTGGCGAGCTGCTGTGTGATGGTCGAGCCGCCTTCGACGATCGAACCTGCGCGTATGTCGTTGAACAAAGCACGGGCGGTGGCGAGGACGTCGAATCCGGGATGCTGGTAGAAACGGTGGTCCTCGACCGACACGACGGCATCGAGGTAGACTTGCGGAAGCTGTTCGAGATCGACATAGGCGCTGCTTGCGCGAATGCCCTCGGCCATCTGTGCGACGCTCTCGCGTTCGGAGGCCTGTTCGTAGAGCGTATAGCCCGTATGCCGAAATACGCGCAGGTCCCCACGAGGAATGCAAGCAGCAGGACGAGGAGCCATTTCACGAGCTTGCGCAACGCTCGGCCGAATCCGTTTTTCTTAGAGATGTCGTTGGTGTACGCGGGGCGTCGCATGGGTCCTCCTTCCCGCGCCGGCTTGTTGGTCTCAGTATGCACGATGCGCCTTGCGCCGGAATGACGCAACGATACCGATTCGGTGACGAAACGGCTGGTATGTCGCAGAAAAGAAAACGCAGCTCGTGAAAGCTGCGTTTTCCAGGAGGGGCTGCTTTGCTCTGCTAGGCCGCGCGGCGCACGGCGTTTCTGTCGGTCGCGAAGCGCCGTATGCGCAGGATCGGATAGGCGGCGAAAACGACGACATAGACACACATGCTTTCTGTGGCTGCTTCTTTTCCCGCAAGGGCGGGAGGGGTGAGGATAAAAGCAAGATGCACGAAAACTAGCGCATAGAACGCATAAGCGAAACGTTGCACTTTTTTCCAGGTGGCGGCATGCATGCGCGATTTGACCGCGATGAACGATGTTGCTGTAAGAACGACAAGCAATGCGGTGATCAGCAGGGATATGGCAAGTGACACGAAGAGGTTCGCTGCGAGAGCGGGCTGGGCGGTGCTGCCATTGACGATGCTTGCGATCTGCATGATGTAGGTGCTTGCGTAAAACATGACATGGCAAAGGGTGAGGATGCTTGCCGTGATGGAAAGCTGGCGACGGATGGGCATGAGCTTCGACTTAAGGGGCGAGGCGTCTCGCAGCGTTCCCGTGAACATGACGATGGCGAAAAACGCCATGGCGAGCGTGCAGCGTTGCATCAAGGGAAGGAATACCGCCCAGATGTCCCCGCTGACCCCGAAGTTGATCGCATAGACGTAGACGATATCGGCGATAAACGCACATGCATAAAGGACGAGCGGCGCGTTTTTGACGGCTTTTGCGCAGAAGAGCGCAATGCCCAATGCAATGACGGCGGCAACGACAAACCTCATGGCACCCCCCCCTTTTTTTTGAAACCGCGAACTTCATCATATCGCAACTGTCATACTATCATAGTACAGCTTCGTAAGGAAGATATGCTTTTATTGCCTTTATCCTTGATTAAGATAGATTGATGACATTGATATATGAAGAAAAGGTGGATAGAATACATCTTGTAAACTGTCCTAGAAACATAAGACACTTAGGACAGTTTATCCAGTGTCTCGGACGATGTGCCGGGTTGTGGGCTCGTCCGGGGGGAGACGAGAAGGGGGGAGGAAACGTGGATACTACGTTGACTCGACGCAATTTCGTAAAATGGGGTGCCGCATCCGCGGGCGTCGCATCGCTTGTGGGCCTGAGCAGCTGTGCTCCGAGTTCTACGGAATCAAAAGAGGGGCAACCTGTTGCCGAAGAGGAAAAGGGCACGTGGCTTACGGGCGCCTGCATGAACAATTGCAGTTGCGGTTCTTCGCGATGCCTTCTGAAGGTCTATGTTGAAGAAGGCGTGCCGCTGAAGATTCGCACCGACGAGCAAGACGAGGATAGTATCGAGGTTCCTCAGCGCAGGGCTTGCCCTCGCGGTCGTGCGCAAATCGGCAATATGCTTTCGCCTGCTCGTATTAAATATCCCATGAAGCGCAAGGGGTGGAGCCCCGACAACCCGAACGGCGAAATGCGCGGCAAGGACGAATGGGAGCGCATCAGCTGGGATGAGGCGCTTGATTATATTGCCGACGAAATGAAGAAGGCCTACGACACGTATGGGTCGCGTTCGATTCTTGCTGCAGCCTATGACGATATCGGGGATACGTATTTCGACCCCGTGGTTTGCCTGCTTAACAATCTGGGTGGCGCCGTTCATCATGATATGGGCACTGTGTCGCTTGGTTCCTGGCCGCTCCCCGAGCTTTTCATGACGGGCGGCATGCTCGCCGCCCCCGACTCGCTTGCTATCCATGAGAGCCAGCTGCATCTCCATTTCGGCAACAACTGGATGGCCAACAAGGGTGGCAATACCGCTTATCAGTTGCAGAATGCCCGCGAAGCAGGCGGCAAGGTGATTATCGTCGAGCCGTGGCTCAATCAGACGGCTGCAGCCATCGCTGACGAGTGGGTGCCCATCATTCCTGGCACCGACACGGCGTTTTGCATCGGCATGATGTATCACCAGATTGAAAACAACCTGTACGACCAGGAGTTCCTCGATAAATACTGTGTCGGGTTCGATGCCGAACATATGCCAGAAGGCGCACCGAAGGAAGGCAATTTCAAGGATTACGTGCTGGGCACCTACGATGGAGAACCGAAGACTCCTGAATGGGCGGAAGCGATCTGCGGCGTTCCTGCTGCAACCATCCGTCGCCTGGCCGAAGAAATCGCCAATACCGAGAAGGTCGATTTCTTCGCTGGTCAGTCCACCACGAAGATTCCTGCTGGCGAAATGTTCGCTCAGGCGTTCTATACCCTGGCGTCCATGCACGGCGGATTGGGCACTCCTGGCAACTTCGCTTCCTGGATCGGCTTGCACGAAGGCATGTCGTCTACGCCGTACTGCTTGGCGGGCGACTCCTCCAACGGCGCAGGGCTGAATCCCGTTAATCCCATGACGCCGCCCCTCGTTATGTCTACGCCCAACTGGGCGGAAATCGAAGACCCCGCTTCTTGGGAAAAGGTCGATTTTTCCGAATGCTGGCAGTCTATTCTCGACGGCGAGTATGGTCGTGATATCTGGCCTGGAGGCAAAAAGCCCATCGATATCCATGTCATTTATTCGGGCGGTTATGAGAATTCGCTGAACTCGCTGCCGAATGCGAACGCAGGCATCAAAGTTTTCCGCAAGGTCGATTTCGTATGGGGTGCCAATCCGTTCTTCGACCCCTCTCGTCAATATTGCGATATCGTTCTTCCTGTTGCGACCTGGTGGGAAAAGGGCAATCTTGCTTGGATGAACAATTCCGACACGGTGTATTGGGCCGACCGCATCATGGAGCCGTTGTATGAATCCAAGCCTGAAAGCTATATCGCCGAGGAGCTTGCAAAGCGACTCGACGTCGACCCCTCCAAGGTGAACACCATGACCGACGCCCAGCGTACCTATGCTTCGCTGGCCGGTGCCGCCTATATGACCGATCAGGCAACCGCGGCATATGCTCCGCTGCTCACCATCACGCAGGAAGATATCGACGAGCTCGGCGTGGAGGGGACTCCGCAAGAAGGCGCCATGACCGTGGCTGAGTTCAAAGAGAAGGGCTTCTATAAGATTCAGCGTTCCATGAATGACGCTCTAACCAACATTCCCTATAGCGCATTCTACGCTGACCCTGAGGCCAATCCTCTTGCTACCAGCACGGGCAAATTCGAGATTTATTGTCCGGCGCTCTCGGGCTACGTGAATTCTGTCGGCTTTTCTACGCTGTCTCCCATTGCGAAATGGCAGATCGGCGACCCCGAGCAGGGTCAGGGCACGCAGACCGAGGAATTCCCCCTGTTGCTTTGGACACCGCATTCCCTGCGCCGTGCGCATACCGTTAATGACAACGTTGTCAGCCTGCGCGAAGCCTTCCCGCAGGAATGCTTCATGAGTACGGTCGACGCCGAGGCGCGCGGCATCAAGAACGGAGACATCGTTCTGATGACGAGCCCTCATGGCCAGGTGTTGCGTCCTGCGAAGGTCATGCCCACGATCGTCCCCGGCGCAGTTGCTTTGCAGGATGGCGCATGGATTCGCATCGATGAGGAAACAGGAATCGATTTGGGCGGCGACCCCAACATTCTTCAGGCGCCCAAGTCTTCGGGCGAGGCTTCTCAGTCGTGGCACGTTGGTGCAGGTAGAGAAGTATACTGGCGATATCGAGCTTCTGCCCGATAAGAATTGTCCCATTGTCATGCCGGTCGGCATCGAGGAATAAAGGGAGGCGAATGAAATGACTCAGTATGCTTTCTATTTCGATTCTTCCAAATGCACCGGCTGCAAGACCTGCCAGGTTGCATGCAAGGAAACCTACAAGCTCGCGCCCGACAATCTGTGGCGTCGCGTTTACGATTACCAGGGTGGATCCTGGGCGCAAAACGATGCGGGATCCTATGTTCCTGACGGAGTGTTCAGCTATCGAATCTCGATGTCGTGCAATCATTGCGATATGCCCGCCTGCATGGCGAATTGCGCGACGGGCGCCATTTCCAAAGACGATGACACGGGCATTGTGAGCATCGATGCGGAAGCGTGTATCGGTTGCAAGGCCTGCGTTACCGCCTGTCCTTACGAGGTTCCGACGTTCGTGGAGGAAACGGGCCTGGTGACCAAGTGCGACATGTGCAGCGCCGAAGTTGCAAAAGGCGGGAAACCCTTGTGCGTGACGGCTTGCCCGATGCGTGCTCTCGATTGGGGCGACAAAGACGAGCTTATTGCGAAATACGGCGAAGGAGATGTCGAAATCGAGCCGCTGCCGGAAAACACCACCGGCGCCAACCTCGTCATCAAGCCTCATCCTGCCGCTCAGAAAACGGGTGCGGGCACGGGCTCTACGGTCAATCTTGAGGAAGAGCTCTAGCTTTTCGACGCACATCGCGCATGTCGGTTCGGTGCGATAGAGTGAAAGACGCAGGGCGGATGATTCCGCCCTGCGGCGTATTACGTGGTGCTCTCTCGAAGCTTCCATGTTTCGAGATGCCGAGCACGGAGAGGGGGACGAATGGCGCGCTTTTCCACCGAAGAGCTTGCCTCGGCAGGCGTTGCTTTCGATTTCGCCGCACGCTTGGTTCAGGTGGAGCCCGACCGAGCCTGGATCGAATCGTGTATCGACGACGGTCTGTTCGCCGCCGCGCCTTTCGGGCAGGACGACGAGGCGGTCGCGGACGGGCTGGCGCTGATGCGCCGATGGTGTGCGGGCGCTGCGGGCGACATCGACGAGGCGGTTGGCTCGCTGCAGCGCGAGTGGCTTCGTCTGTTCATCGGTCTGGGCGCTCCCGAGGCGTCCATCAACGAGTCGTATTACACGGAGCCGAACTCGATCATGTTCGGCCAAAGCACGCTTTCTGCGCGTGCCGCCTATCGGGCATGGGGCCTGGAAAGCGACCGCAAAACGAGCGAGCCCGACGATGCCCTGGGTATCATGCTGGCGTTTTGCGCCCATCTTGTGCGCGAATCGCTGCGCTTGGGGGAATCGGGAGACGAAGAGGCTTCTCGTAAGCCCCTCAAAGCTTTCGAGGATTTCCTTGTGCAGCATATGCTTCCTTGGGTTTCTGCCTGGCGTTTCTTGGTGAAGCAGCACGCGAAAACCGATTACTATCGCGGGGTCGGGGAGCTGGTGTTCGGGCTCGAGCGGTCGTGCGCCGCGCGCTTCGGCATCGCATTCAACGAAGAAAACGGTTCGTTTTCGTATAATCGCCTGTAGCATGCGGCCGCGTGCGGCGTCGTCGTGCCGAATCGAGCCGCGCGTCTTGGGCCAAGAGAGGAGGGCGATGTGTTCGGGCCGCTGATCATCATGTATCTGTTTTTGGGAGGATGCGGAGCGGGCATGCTGCTCGTGTCCTCTCTGTGGAGCCTGGTTTTCCATGCCCGTGCCAACCGGACCTTTCGCCAGTCGGCTGCCTTCAGGACGTTTCGCAATCGCTGTTTCGTGGCGGGCACGATCGTGGTCTGCCTCGGGGCGGTGTGCCTTTTGGCCGATCTGGGAAGGCCCGAACGCTTCGTTTTGCTTTTCTTCAGGCCAAACGAGACGTATCTGACGTTCGGCACGTTCGTCTTGGCGGCGCTTGTGGGCGTTGCTGCATTTCTTTCGGCAATCAATTGCCTGTATCTGCCGCGCCTCGGCGTGCGGGCGAAAGTCGTCGCCGAGGTGCTGTGCTCGGTTTTGTCCGTGGCCGTCATGACGTATACGGGGCTTTTCCTGCAGGGGCTTTACGCCGTGGCGTTTTGGGACACGTGGCTCGTACCCGCCTTGTTCGTTCTCTCAGCGGTTTCCATGGGGATATCGGCGTGCCTGATGGTCTCGGCGTTCATGCGCGACGGTTGGTTGTACGGCCGCGACATCGGTCGCATGCATGCGATCCATGTTCTCGTGCTTATCGCCGAGGCGTTTGTGCTGGCCGCCTTTCTTGCAACGGCCGCTTTCGGGCGCGGCGAGGCGCCGGCATCGTTTGCTCTTTTGCTGCGGGAGCCGTTGTTTTCGTGGTTCGCTGCGGGCGTTGTGCTGTGCGGCCTTGCCATTCCCTTGGTCGGTGAGTTTTGCCTGATTATTCGTCGCATCGAGCGCGTGCTTCCGCTCATCGATGCTCTGTGTATTTTCGGCGGCCTTGCCTTGAGAATCTGCATCGTTTCGGCGGGCCTGCACTGAGCGTGGTGCAAAGCATGCATGAATCAGCCCGCCCTGTCTGCAGCTTGTAGCGTCTTTCGCTACAATCAAGCAGACCTTCTTCGACAAACGATACCGATGGGAACGACAAACATGCCCGAATTCAGGCTCGACGAGGCTTCCGGATTGCCCGTATGGCTTCAGTTGCGCAATAGGCTCACATATCTTATCAAGACCGGGTATTACCGTCCAGGCGAGCAGCTTCCGAGCGTGCGAAGCCTGGCGGCCGACCTTTCCATCAATTACAACACGGTCAGCAAGGCTTATGTCGATCTGGAGCATTCGGGGTATGTGAAATCGATTCGCGGACGCGGTGTGTTCGTGCGCGAAACCCCCGAGGCCTTTGATGGTGAAATGACTTCGGCAGTCGATACCGTTCTGGAGGACGCCATCAGGCGCTGCCTTTCCATGGGCATGTCGCTTGACGAGGTCCAGTTGCGTATGATCGACATCACGCACGAAATCAAAAAGGAAATGAAAACGCGATTGCGCTAGGAAAGGGTTGGCGTGAAAGAAGAGAAGAGGTCTCGTTCGCCTTTCGCACGTGAGCATAGGGCGGCGCCTATCGAGAAATACAATTCGCGCAGCGACCGTAGGACGTCGCAAAACGGCGCTATGGCGTTTTCGGCGTTCGTGTTCGTGGTTGCGTTCTGTGCAGCGTCGCTTATCGGCGTGGCCCTTGCGGGCGAGCCGGTGGTATGGGTGTTTCTGGCGGCGTTGGTCGTGGCGGTGCTCGCCGTGATGTCGATCCACATCGCCATGCAGTGGGAAAAGGTGGTCGTGCTGCGCCTGGGCAAGTTCAGCCGCACCAAAGGTCCGGGTCTGTATTTTACGATCCCGTTCATCGACCAGATTGCGCTTTCCGCCGATCAGCGCGTCATGGTGACCGGCTTCGGCGCCGAGGCCACGCTGACGAGCGACCTTGTTCCCATCAACGTGGACGCGGTGCTGTTCTGGATGGTGTGGGATGCCGAAAAAGCCTGCATGGAGGTCGAGAATTACTACGATGCGGTTTCCATGGCGGCGCAAACCGCGCTGCGCGACGCGATAGGACGCAAGAGCATCACCGATGTGACGGTCCATCGCGACAAGCTCGACCAGGAGCTGCGCGACAAGATCGAGGAGAAGGCGGGGCCCTGGGGCATTTCGATCATCTCCGTGGAAATCCGCGATATCGTCATTCCCAAAGACCTTCAGAAAGACATGGCGGCGGCGGCAAAGGCGGAACGCGAGAAAGAGGCCCGCATCATACTGGCCGAAGTGGAAAAAGACGTTGCCGCCATGTTGCTCGAAGCAACCGAGATATACCGCCAAGACAAGATGGCCTTCGAGCTGCGTTCTATGCACCTGCTAAGCGAAGGAGTGAAGGAGTCCAACGGCACGCTGGTTGTTCCCAGCGCCTACTCCGAAGGCTTCAAACGGGACAATACGGGCGAATAGGGCAAAGACGCGCAATTGGAAGCAATGCCCTGGCTACGAACGCGCAACGGCCAGCTCGGGCCATGACGCGTGTAGTAGAATAAGCGCGGTATCATCCCCAATGAGAGAGAGGATAGGGGATTGCATGTCTAACACCGAATTTCTGAAAGAGGTCGATGAGTTCATCGACGAAAACTGGGAGGAAATCGTCGAGGAGATCGGCAGGCTCATCGCCATTCCCAGCGTGGTCGACTTCGATCGCGCCACGCCCGAAGACCCCAGCGGCCCCGAGGCTCACGACGGCCTTCGCGCCGCCGTCGATTTGGCGTCGCGCCTGGGCTTCGACGCATTCGACGACAAGGGCGAAATCGGCATCGCCGACCTGAAGGGCGAAAGCGACACGCTGCTCGCCATGATTTGCCACTCCGACGTGGTCTCGCCGGGCGTCGGCTGGACGCTCGACCCGTGGACGCTTCTGCGCAAAGACGGATTCCTGCTCGGCCGCGGCACCCTCGACGACAAGGGCCCGCTCGTCGTTTCCCTGTACTGCATGAAGTTCTTCAAAGACAAGAACTGGAAGCTCCCCTACACGCTGCGCATGCTGATCGGCACCAACGAGGAAACGGGCACGATGAAAGACGTGGCCTACTACCTTGAGAACTACCCGGCGCCGGCCTTCCTGTTCACTCCCGACGACATGTTCCCCGTCTGCTATGGCGAAAAGGGCGGCTTCGACGGCCTGATTACTTCGAAGCAGTTCGTCGGCGGCAACATCATCGACTTCACCACCGGCGACGCTTCCACCAACGCCGTTCCCAGCCAGGCCACGCTCGTCGTGCGCGCCGATGCCGCCGAGCTGCCCGCGGCCCCCGGCATCGACATCTCCTCCGAAGGCGAATACGCGCGACTGGTATCCACCGGCCGCGGCGGCCACGCCTCCATGCCCGAAGGCACCGTGAACGCCATCGACATGCTCGTGAAATACGCCCTGGCCAATGACCTGTGCACCGAGGACGAAAACGTCTTCCTGCGCATGATCGGCCGCATCATGGACTCCACCGACGGCAGCTCGGTCGGCATCGACACGTGTGACGGGTTCTTCGATCCGCTGACCTGCATTGCGGGCACCATTCACTTCGAAGAAGGCCGCCTGAAGCTGACGATCGACATCCGCTTCCCCACCTCCACCGATCGCGACGACCTTATGGCAAAACTCGCCCCCGTCGTCGAAGAAGGCGAAGCGACGATCGAAAACCTCCTGCTCATGGAGCCTTTCCTGATGAAGCCCGACAGCCCTGCGATCAAGATCCTCGCCGAATCGTACCGCGAAGCCACCGGCCTCGACGGCGAGCCCTTCACCATCGGCGGCGGCACCTATGCCCGCGAATTCCCGTGCGCGGCGAGCTTCGGCCCCGAAGACCCGCACGACGAGTACCCCGCATGGGTCGGCCCGATGCACGGCGCCGACGAGGGCATCTCCGAAGAGACCCTGAAGCGCGCCATGCGCACCTACATCCTGACGCTCAAGCGTCTGATGGAAATCGACCTCACCACGTTGAGCGAATAACGCGACGCAAAGCAGACGAAAACGAACAAGTCCGCTGGATGGCGATCGAAAAGAAAGCCCGCCGAGAAAACTCGGCGGGCTTTTTCAATGCGACAGAATATCGTCGGGGATCGAGGGAAATCGGAAGAATCCTTCCGATTCTCGCTTCATGCCGCCGTGCGAGAGGGCGCTCGCAAGCGTCGCCTACAACCCTGCGGCGACGGCCTGCACGATATTGCGACGAGAAAGCGATCCGACCAGCACGCCGTCCTCTACGACCGGCACCTTCTTGATTCGCTTGGAAGCCAACATATGGCACGCTTCGTCGAGCGAATCATCGGCCTCGACGGCGATGACATGGCGCGTCGCCATGTCCATGACGTTCAAATCAAGCATACGTGCAAGACGAATCTGGGGCTCGTCCTCATCGGCGAAACGATACAGATTGAGCGTCGCGTCGAACAGCGACGATTCGTTGCGACCCAGGTACGACGCCACGTCGCCGTCGGACACGAAGCCTACGACGCGACGCGACGCGTCGATCACAGGAACGCCGCTCGTTTCGGTCGCGGCCAGCAAGCGGACCACGTCGCGCATCGTCGCATCGACGGTGACGTACGCGGGGTCGGTGGTCATGGCATGACGCACCGTCAGGTCTTTGTAGCCGACCTCGGCTGCGCCGCCGCGCCATGCGACCGTCGACTTCACATGTCCGACATGCGCCGTCTCCCATGTCGAAGCGCCTTCGGCGGCCTGCGTGACCTGAGGCGCAGACGCCTGCTTCTTATCGCCGCGCACGAAGACCAGAATTACCAGGAACGCGACGGCAAGCAGAACCGCAGTGGTGCAGAACGCCAGGTGGTATCCGGTATAGGCCTGGACTTGAGGCTCGGCCCCGGGAGCGACCGCCGGGCCGAACGCGGAAATGGACACCAGCAGCGCGGTGCCGAACGAAGCGGCGACCTGGTTGAGCGTGTTCGACAAGCCTTGGGCATGCTGCAGCACGCGATTGTCGAGAGAATTGAGGCCCCAGGTATTGATCGGCGTCATAGCGAACTGCAGACCGGCGGTCAACACCGTGTACACAAGGCTGATGACCACGATATCGGTATCGATGCCCAAAGCCACCAAGCCGGCGGCGCCGACAATCGTGACCGCGAAGCCGGGAATGGCCACGCGGCGCACGCCATAACGGTCGAACAGACGGCCAGCGACCAAGCCGAGCGCCGCACCGATCAACGCGCCCGGCAGCATCGCGACGCCCGATGCGGTGGCCGAATAGCCGCGCACGCCTTGAATATACAGCGGGGTGATGACGCCCGTACCCATGAGCGATACCTGGATGAGCATCACGATGGCCACCGTGGTGGCGTATTTGCGCGTCTTCAGGATGTCGATTTTCAGCATAGGCTCGGGAAGCTTGAACTGGCGGCGCGCATACAAGCCCGTAACCACGACGCCGGCCGCCACCAGCACGCCCGTGACCACGAGATTGTCTCCCGAGGAGAAAGTGGACAAGCCGTACAGCAGGCACACCAGGCCCACCGACGAAAGGATCACCGAAACCGCATCGAATTTCGAGCGCTCGAAGCTACCGTAATTCTTCAGCACCTTGACGGACAGAAGCAACACCGCCACCGACAGCACGGTAACGATGACGAACAGCGCACGCCACCCCACCGAATCGACCAGAAGGCCTGCGACGGACGGGCCGATCGCCGGCGCGAAGCCGATGATCAATCCGATGACGCCCATGGCCTGGCCGCGTTTTTCGCGCGGAATGACCAGCAGGATGACGGTCATTACCATAGGCATGACCATGCCCGTGCAAGCCGCCTGCAGCACGCGGCCGAGCAGCAGCACGCTGAAATGCGGGGCGATAGCCGCAAGAAAGCTGCCGGCGGTGAACAGGCTCAAGCCCGTGATGAACAGCTGCCTCGTAGTGAAACGGCCGATAAGAAACGCCGAGAGCGGGATGACCACGGCTTCGACGAGCGAATAGCCCGACGTCAGCCACTGCACGGTGGTCGCATCGACCTGCAGTCCGTTCATGATGGCGGGCAAAGCCGGAGAAAGAAGCGTTTGGTTAAGAACGGCGAGAAGCGTGCCCGAAAGCAGCACCGCCACGATAACAAGATCTTTGCGGGCAAGGCCCATAAAACTCATACGTTACCTCCTGTGAAAATAGAATTTCGATTTCGGACGTAACGAATAATTTTACGATACGGAAATTCTGTATAACAATCATTACACAAAGATGCCCGGCCTCGCTTCGGCGTCAAGCCGTCGCGAGCCCGGGCAACGCAGTCGATACGAAAGCATCATCGATGGAGGTCGACGCCTCGGCCAGAGAAAGCGGACGAACGCAGTTAGCTTAGCGCCGTATGTCGCTCCCCGTTCGAACCGCTCGGACCGTTCCCCGACGCATCGGCGTCCGTTTCGTCGCCCCCTTCGAAGCGGCTGTCTTCAAGCTGCTGCTCGGCTTCGCCGGCAAGCTCGGCGCCGTCGATCGATATGGTCTTCGGAAGCGCCAGATTGGCCACGACGGCCACCAAGAACACCACGGCGACGCAGTTGTCCGCGAAAACGTTCTGCAGCATTTCGGGCAGCAGGACGAAGATGTCGGACACCTGGGTGAAGCCGATGCCGACCGAAAGGGAAAGCGCCGCGATCAGAATATTGCGCTGCGTGAATCCGGCACGGGCGATCATCTGAAAGCCGCTCACGATAATGTTGCCGAACATCATGATGGTGCAGCCGCCCAACACGGCCTCGGGCAGAGACGAGAACACCACGCCGATAATCGGCAGGAAGCCAGCCGCGATCATGATGACGGCGCCCGTGGCGATGGCCTTGCGATTGACCACCTTCGTCATGGCCACAAGGCCTACGTTCTGGCTGAACGACGTGATCGGAAGGCAGCCGAAACAGGCCGAAAGCGAGCTGACGAAGCCGTCGCAGGCAATCGAGCCCGAAAGCTCCCTCTCGCGCACTTCGCGGCGCAGCCCCACCATCGAAATAGCCGAAGTGTCGCCGATGGTCTCGGTGGCCGACACGAGGAAGATCAACGTGACCGCGATGATAGCGGAGGGCTCGAACTCAGGCGCGAACGGCATGAACTGCGGCAGTGCCAACGGCTTGGCCTGCGCGAATCCGCTCAGGTCGACCGCGCCCATGAGCAACGCGGCGATATAACCGACCACCAGCCCGAACAATACCGAGAGCTGCTTGGTCTTGCCTTTCGCCGCGACCTGGAACACCAAACACGACACCAGCGCGATGCTGCCCAAAGCGATATTTCGCGGCGAACCGAAATCAGGCGCGCCGTTTCCGCCGCCGAACGACGCGGCGCCCACGTTGAGCAGAGAGAAACCGATGGCCGTCACCACCACGGCGGCCACGATAGGCGAGATGATGCGCCGCCAATATTTGGCGAACAGGCCCAGCACGCCCTCGATGACGCCGCCCACCATGATGGCGCCGATGGCTGCGTTGTAGCCGTACGTGGCGGCGATGCCGCACAACACCGTGACGAATGTGAAACTGATGCCCATGACGATCGGCAGGCCGCTTCCCAGCCTCCATACGGGAAACAGCTGAATCAGCGTGCCGATGCCTGCAATCAGCATCGCGCTTTGGACGAGGGAGCCCGTCATGCCGTCGTCGAGGCCCGCGACGCCCGCCACGATGAAAATCGGGGCGAGATTGGCCACGAACATCGCCAGAATATGCTGAACGCCGTAAGGAACGGAACGAAGCAGAGGCACGTCGCCGTCGAGCTTATAAAGCTCCGCGTGGTTGAATTGTTTCATAGGCGGCTATGCCTCGATAGTCTCGACCACGCCGAGGACGGGCGCGTCGTCTTCGCTCGGCCACTGGTCGCGAAACGTCAGCGTTCCCGTGCCGGGGTCCATCGAATCCACGATGGCCAGAGACTCCAAGCGATAGCCTCGTTCGCGCAGGTTCCTACCGCCGGGCTGGAAACCCTTCTCGATCGCGATGCCGATGCCCTCGACCGTCGCGCCCGCCGATTCGACGATGTCGATCAGGCCGTCGAGAGCGCAGCCGTTCGCCAGGAAATCGTCGATAATCAGCACGCGGTCGTCAGGACCGATGAATTTCTTCGACACGATCACGTTGAACACCTTGCCGTGGGTAAAGCTCTGGATGCGAGTGGAGTACACGTCGCCGTCAAGGTTGATGCTTTGCGACTTCTTGGCGAACACCACAGGCACGCCGAAATGCTGCGCCGCAATTGCGGCGATGCCGATGCCCGACGCCTCGATCGTCAGGATCTTATTGATGGGCGCATCGGCGAAAAGCCTCTTGAACTCGGCGCCCATCTCATTGAAAAGGTCGATATCCATCTGATGGTTCAAAAAGCCGTCGACCTTCAAAACCCCTTCGGCCTTGACCACGCCGTCGCGAGCGATGCGTTCCTCCAGAAGCTTCACCCTGTCCCGCCTTTCCTCAAACTTCGTCATTCGAACGGCATCCGTCCGGCATTCCGACTGAAAGCCCGAACGGATGAAACTTAGACGCCAGTTTATCCCACAACCGAAAACCAAACACCCGGCATGAAGGGCATTTCGAAAAGATCGACGCTCGAAGGCGCAGTGTGGTATGCCGCGCATAAAAAGGGCCGGCGTGCAGCCGGCCCCCGGTTTCTTAGGCAAGCGGGAATGTCACTTCGAAAATGCTTCCGCGCGGGTCGTTGCCGTATACGCGCACTGCGGCGCCGTGAAGCTGGGCCGCGTGCTTGACGATGGCAAGACCCAGACCCGTGCCTCCCGTTTCCTTCGAACGGCTTTCGTCGACGCAGAAGAATCGCTCGAACACCTTCTCGCGCAGCTCGGGCGGAATGCCCACGCCGGTGTCGACCACGCGCATCATCGGGGCGCCGCGGCGGTCGCGCGACACCGACACCGTGACGCTGCCGCCTTCGACGTTGTACCTGATGGCGTTTTCCACCAAATTGCGCGCCATCTCTTCGAGCATGCGGGCGTTGCCCTTCACGACGATTTCCGACACCCCGTCATCGGGCGCGCCGACGTGAAGGGCGACGCGGCGGCGGGCGGCCGACGGCTCGAGCCTTCCGACGACGGAACGCGCGACCTGGAACAGCGACACCTCCTGACCCATGTCGATCGTCATGCTTTCCGCAGAATCCTGCGCGTCATCGAGGCGCGATAGCGTAAGAAGCTCGTCGACCAGGGTCTTCATGCGCTGCGCCTCGTCATGGATCAGTCCCACGAACCGCTGAACGTCTTCGGGACGGGCGATTCCCCGGTCGATGATTTCGGCGTAGCCCGATATGACCGTCAACGGAGTCTTCAGTTCGTGCGACACATTCGCCGTGAACCGGCGACGCTCCGCAGCCTGGGCATCGATGCTTTTCTTCGGCGCCTCAAGGCGGTCGAGCAAGGGAACGAGCTCCTGAGGCGCTTCGTTTTCGAGAGGGTGGTCAAGATCGACCGCCGAGAATTCCGACGCTATCTTGCGCGAAATCGCCCATGCCGCCAAGAATGCGGCCAGCACCGCCGCGATCAAGACGCCCACATACGGCACGAACAACGATTGCAGCACGCCCCATACGCTTGCCTGTGTGACGGCCAGGCGCAGGATGGAGCCCTCGGAGAGCCTGATACAGTGATACAGCGTCTCTTTCTGCAGCGTCTCGGAATAACGGCCCGACCTGCCCTCGCCCGTTTCCATAGCCTGAATGACTTCGGGGCGCATCGCATGATTGTCGAGCACGGCGGCATCGGCCCGGTTGTCGAACAGCACCGAACCGTCTTCGCCGATGAGCGTGACCCTCGTGTCGGCCGGCACCACCGCCGCATCGTGGCGAAGCAGCGCGAGGACGGTCTCCCTGTCGCTTCCCTTCTCGTCGATTACCGCGGCGAAC
>USLD01000011.1 GCA_900555495.1 uncultured Slackia sp.
CTCCTTCTTGCGGCGAACGCACTCTTTTCGGGCACGATTCGCCGCCGCATGCGGCCCGCATATGAAAACCGCGCCTATAATCGATGGGATCACAAGCGCGGTCTTTTCGGCAAACGGTACTTTTATTCTTGTATGCGGTTATTCAGCGTGGCGATATTCCCACATATGATCGAGAGGGCCCGACCCTTTACCCATATCGAACCCCGCTTCGAGGGCGCCTGCGACATAGCGTTTCGCGGCCGCAACGGCCTGCGTGGCGCTATCGTCGCGCGCGAGACCGCAGGCGATCGCGCTCGAGAGCGTGCAGCCCGTGCCGTGGGTGTTCTCCGTCTCGATGCGGCGACCCTCGAACCAATGCATGCCGTCGTCGCAACACAGCAGGTCGTCAGCCCCCGAAACCCCATGACCGCCTTTGACGAGCACCGCGCCGGGCGTCATCGCCTTCAGCATGCGCGCCGCACGCTCCATATCGTCGCGCGTGCGCACTTCCATGCCGCACAACACCTCCGCCTCGGGGATATTGGGCGTGATTACCGAAGCAAGCGGGAAAAGCCGCTCGATGAGCGCTTCGCGAGCCTGATCGTCGATCAAAGACGCACCGCTCGTCGATACCATGACCGGGTCGAGCACCACGTTTCGAGCGTCATGCGCCGCGAGCCCCTGCGCGATCGCTTCGGCGATAGGACGCGAGGAGACCATGCCGATCTTCACGGCGTCGGGCCTGATGTCGGAAAACACCGCATCGATCTGCGCGCGCACGAAAGACGGGTCGGCATCGAGGACGCCGTAGACGCCGAGCGTGTTCTGGGCAGTCAGCGCGGTGACGACCGTCTGTGCGAACAGCCCGAAGGCCTCGATGGTTTTGATGTCGGCCTGGATTCCCGCGCCGCCTGAGCTATCGGAACCGGCAACGCTTACGACCGAAGGAACGCTATACGACACGTTCGACTCCTTCCCTCAACACGGACGCGGCCGCTTCGATATCGTCGGCGGCGAACACCGCCGAAACCACCGCAGCGCCCTCGACGCCCGTATCCTGCAAGCAAGACAGCGTGGCGGGTCCAAGGCCGCCGATGCCCACCACGGGAATGGAGACGGCCGCGCAGATTCGCACGAGCTCCTCGCGAGCCACGATAACCGCATCAGGCTTGGTGGCCGTGGCGATCAGGGCGCCCACGCCCAGATAGTCGGCCCCTGCGGCCTCGGCGGCACGCGCCTGCTCGACCGTCTGCGCCGAAACGCCGACGATCCTGTCGGGACCGAGCACGGCGCGCGCCTGCGCGCAGGCCGTGTCGCTTTGCCCCACATGCACGCCGTCGGCGCCGCACGCGAGCGCAGCCTGCACGTCGTCGTTGATGACGAAGGGGACCCGTGCGTCGGGACACGAATCCGCAAGGGCCGCCGCAATGGAGCGATACGCATCCTCGAGCCTTTCGCTCGACGCCTCCTTATCGCGCAGCTGCAAAAACGTGGTGCCGCCGCGCACGGCGTCGACGCAGCACGTCTCGAGCGTGCGTCCGCGAAGCCAGGCATCGTCGGTCACAGCATACAGGCGCAGGCACTCGGGATGCTCGCGAAGATACGCGCGAGGAGCGTCCATTACGCCACCTCTGTCACTGCGGCCGCCTCGGCAAGAGACGCGCCCGTCGCACGCGAAAGAGCGTCCATCAGGTACGTATGGTAGCTGCCCGTGCCGTCGGCCTCGGTCATGCGAGCAGCGGCCTCCTGGCCTGCGGCGCCCATATGCACCACGGCGGCAAGCGCCGCTTCGAGCATCGAATCTCCCGCACAGGCGGCATAGGCGCCGCATAGGACGGAAAGCATGCAGCCCGAGCCCGTGATGCGGCCCTGCAGCGGCGAGCCGTTGCGCACTGCGAACGCGCGCGTCGCGTCGGCCACGATGTCGATCGGGCCGGTGATGGCCACGACGCATCCCGCCTTGGCGGCGAAATCGCGCGCGAAGGCGGCCGCCTCGGCGATATCCTCCTCGGCGCAGACCGCATCGGCGGGGTTCACGTCGACGCCCTGAGTGGCCGCGGCATTGCCTGCGAGGGCTTTGATTTCGCTCATGTTGCCGCGCACCAAAGCCACGGGGAACGTATCGAGCAGCTCGCAGGCCGTGGCCGTGCGCAGCTTCGATGCGCCTGCGCCCACGGGATCGAGTACGATCGGATGGCCCAGTTCGGCCGCCTTCGCGCCCGCGACCTTCATGCCGGCGATCGTCTGCTTGTTCAGCGTGCCGATGTTGAGCACGAGCGCGCCGCAGATGGACGTGATGTCGTCCACGTCGTCGGGCTCGTCGCTCATGATGGGACTGGCGCCCGCAGCCAGAACGGCGTTCGCGCAGCTTTCGACCGTCACGTAGTTGGTGATGCAGTGTACGAGCGGCGCGCAAGCGCGCACGGCGTCGGCACGGTCGGAAATGGATGCAGTAAGAGACATGGTTTCGGACTCCCTTCGTTGGCATTATCCACATCAGGTTCATCGGGTCGGGACGCGCACGCCCCCTCTCAGCCCGCTACGACGAGCTCCCCGTATGTGCGGCCGATTATAGACCCTCGCATGCCTTTCGGCACGCACAACCGCCGAATAGCGTCCGAACGGCGTCGAGCGTCGCCCGCATCGAAGGAGGCGGGGGCGAACCGCCTAAGCGCGCCTTATCAGCTTCAGCTGTTCGAGCGGAAGAGCCGGCAGATACACTGCGAGCGTGCCCGAAGACACCTGGATGCGCACCGGACGGCCGACGAACTCGTTCGAAAGGCCCAGCGTGACGTCGCTTGCAAGCTCGACGTCGTCGGCGGCGTACTTCGCGCCGCGCTCGGTCACGCCCACGGCCGCATCGGAAAGCGAAAACACCGAAAACGTGCCCGATTCCAGCGCCGGAAGCTCGAGGATGTCGCAGCACGACGGCGAAAGGACCGCGAGCACGACCCCCTCCCCCACGGCCACGGCACGCATGCCCGCATGCGCAGCGCCCGCAAGCGCCGCGATCGTGGCGTGCGTGTGGTCGAGGCGTCCGCCCAAAGCGCCATAGACGGCGACGGAGGCGTATCCCCGCAGACGGGCCCAATCCAAAGCCAGCGCCGTGTCGCTATCGTCTTTCATGGACGGATGGCGCTCGACGGGCACATCGTGCGGAACATACCCGAGCGAGTCGAAATCGCCCAGGGCGAAATCGGGCGAAAAGCCTGCGTCGCGCAGGGACGCATAGCCGCCGTCGACCGCGACCGTCGCGTCGAAGCGCTCGTTTCCGAAATGGGCCGCGTCGAACGACGCCGCGCCCACCAAGGCGCATTCGAATCCCGTATTCACCTTGACATGACCTCCCGTCGAAAAAGCGCGCTTGGAAACGCGCGAAGCATGCGTAGAAACGATGCGCGCGAAGTTCTTCGCCCGCATCCTGCGGGCCAATGATACAATAGCCGTCGCTATGCGGGCCGGATGGTCGCGGGGGGCCTGAGCCCCATGAGGAAAGTCCGGGCTTCTTGAGGCAGGATGCCGGCTAACGGCCGGGCGGGGAAACCCGACGGAAAGTGCTGAAGAAACTTAAACTCCCACTGGCGCATTCGCGTTAAGAGAAAAGCTGAGAAGGTGCGGTAAGAGCGCACCAGCATGCTGGTAACAGCATGGCTTGGTAAACCCCATCCGAAGCAAGGGCGAATAGGCATGCGATACGGTTGAGCCTCTCCGTGCATGCGGGTAGCCTGCTTGAGGCGCGCGGCGACGCGCGTCCTAGATAAATGACCGTCTTCGAAGACAGAACCCGGCTTATAGGCCCGCTACGGCGAACGATGCAATGCTCCCTCCTGGGAGCATTTTTCGTATACAGACGCCCCGCGCCCCCTCCTATTCCGGAACTCAGCCGGAACCGCGCATAAAAAAAGCCCGCTTACGCGGGCTTTTCGCTTTAGTCGATATCTCCCAGGTCGAACGCGTCGGAAGCGTCGCCGTAGCCGCTCAGGTCCTTTTCGACCGTCGAAGGCTTCGGGGTGACAGGAAGGGTCACAGGCGTCGCAGGGGCGGCAGACACGGGTGCGGTATAGCTCGGAGCGACCGCTCCGGTGGCGCCGGCGGGAACGGCCTTGTGCACCGGGGCCTGGCTCGGACCGGCGAAGCGGGCATGCGCGCGCTTCTTGCCGTCTTTCTTGGCCAGCTCGTCCTCGACGTCGTCGAGCTTGGAGCTCGCGTCGTCGATGAACGCCCTCAAAGCCTCCGCGTAGACCTCGCAAGTCTCCTTGTGAGAGCGGTCGAGCTCGTCGATGGCATCCTCGATGCGAGCCTTCTCGGCGTTGGCGCGATCGATGATATCCGCGGCATCGGATTCGGCATCGGCCTTGATGCGCTTTGCTTCGCCGTTTGCAGCGTCGATGACCTCCTTGGCAGAACGCTGAGCGGTCACGAGCGCGTTGGCGATGGCGGAAGCGTCGTTTTCCTTCTCGGAAAGCTGGCGCTCGAGTTCGGCGATGCGCGCATCTTTCTCGTCATCGGTCAGAGGGGCAGCCTCCTGCTCAGCAGGCTCGTCGTCCACCTGAGCGGGAAGCGCGGGCTCGGCAAAGGCGGCATCCATATCCATGGGCTCGTCGTCATCGTAGGAGATGCCGTTCTCGAGCTCGTGGATGCGTGCGGTCAGCTCGTCGATTTCGGCATTGAGGCCGTCGATTTCGGCAGCGACGTGCTCGAGGAACACATCGACCTCGTCGACGTCGTAGCCCTTGCGGTCGACCGTGAAGCTTTGGTTATGAATTTCTTCGGAAGTGATAGCCATGACAGCTCCTTAACGCGTATCGAGATGCCGATCTAGAGAATGCCCACGATCAGCCGTACAGCGAATTGTAATACAAGCAGTGCGAAAATCGGCGATATGTCCACCATCCCGCCGATCGGAGGGATGAATCTTCTGAAAAGATCGAGAAACGGATCGCATACCTTGCCCAAAACGGTGTCGATGTCGGCGATGATGCCGCCCTTCTGCGGAATCCAGGACATGAGCACATACACGAACAGGATCATCGTGTACACATCGGCCAAGGAGACGATGAGGTATTCGAGCATTTACATCAGCCCCTGGTCGCGCAGGCGGTTGGTCTCGCCCTCCGTGAGGCCGGCACCGCGCGTCAAGGCGAACACATGGCCCGAAACGCATTCAACGCGCGCATCGAGCGCGCAAGCGACGCCGAAACTGAAATCGAGAATGCGCTTGCCCAGGGCATCCGGCGTGCTGCGCAGAGAAAGCACCGCGACGTCGCCTGCCTTGAGGATCTTCGCGATACGCTCGGCATCGGCATAGCTTTCGGGCTTGATCACGGTCAGGATGCGCGTCGCACGCTGCACGATACGCGGCTGAGCCTGGGCGGGCGCGGGCGCGGCGGCCTGAGGCTGCACATCGGCCGCGGGAATGGCGGGCATGGCGGGCACATCCTGAACGGCGGCGAAAGCGCCGGTCTGTGCGGAAGAGACGGACACGGGGGTCTTCGCGGCATGCGCGCCCTGGCTGGGCGGCGCGGGTTCGAAAGAGGTGTCGAAAGGAGCGGGACGCTGCTCTTCGACAGAAGTCGGGCGCTCGGCGCGGGCCGCGGCGTCGATCGCGTCTTCGTTAGGCGTGTACTGAGTATGCGCACGCACATCGTCGGCCGTTACGAGTTTCGGCATTTGAGGAGCGAACGATACGGTGGCCGCCGCGTCCTTGCGAGGCTCGCGGGCATAATCGGCGTTGTCGTCGAACGCGTACTCGCCGAAATCCTCCTGGCCGAAATCGTCGTAGGAGTCGTCGTAGCGATCATCATGCGGCTCTTCATGCGAGGAAGACGGACGCGCATGCGAAGCGTCCTTGAACCCGAAGCGGTCTTTGAAATCGAGGCGATCCTTCAGATCGTCGAGTTTGGGGATCTTCAAATCCATGTTGTTTCACCTTATCCTTCGAGCGAGACCGTTAGCTCGCATAGTCGTCGCTGAAAATGGCGCGGCCGACGCGCACCATGGTAGCCCCTTGAGGGATGGCTTCGAGATAGTCGTCGCTCATCCCCATGGAAAGTTCATGCAGATCGATGCCCTGCACGCCGCTGCGTTCCAGCTTGTCGCGCATCGTATCGCGCAGGATGCGCAAGTCGGCGAACGTGGCCCGCGCGTCTTCGAGGCTTCCGCGCATGGCCATGGTCATCAGACCCGCCACGCGTACGTGCTTCAGCTTGCTGCATGCCATCAGCATATCGAACAATTCGTCGGGCTGCACGCCTTGTTTGTTCTCTTCGCCGTCGTTGACCTCGATAAGCACATCCTGCACGATACCCAGGCCCTCGGCCAAGCGGTCGATCTTCTCGGCATGGCTTCGTTCGCACAGCGAATGGATCAGACAGGCGCGACCCACGATCGTGGAAAGCTGACGCGACTGGATGTTTCCGATGAAGTGCCAGCGCTCGTCGGGAAACGCGTCGTGCTTGCGCGCAAGCTCCTGCGGACGGTTCTCGCCGAAGTCGTGGATGCCTGCGGCGACGGCCTCTTCGACCGCCTCGAGACCTACCGTCTTCGACACGCCGATGATCGTCACCTCGTCTGCGGCGCGCCCGCTTGCCTCGCAAGACGCGCGCACTTCGTGCGCAATCCGCTCGTATCGTTGTTTCAGAGCCATGGATCCGCCCTCCTCGCGTCATCGGAAACCCTGACCGCCACCGCTGCATGGCGACCGCAGCATCCCTTGGATGCCCGGTAGGAATAATACCGGCGTCCGGCGTCGCAGACCGTGCAGACCTGCGCATCGACGATGCGGCCCCCATCGACCCCGCACGCCTGAAGACCCGTGCGAAGCGCCTTCGCCATGTCGACGAAGGGCCCGGGCAAGACGACCTCGTCGCCGAACTCGTCGGAAAAGACCTGTGCCACCTCGGTCCCCACCTCGAAATGGCAGCTTCGGATGTGCGGACCGATGTAGACGTTGAGCTGCGAAGGAGCAACGCCTTCTTCCTCGCACAGGCGCGCGACGGCCTTCTCGGCTATACGCGCCGACACGCCGCGCCACCCCGCGTGGACCACCGCGAACGCGCCCGTGGGGGCCACGACGATTACGGGAACGCAATCGGCGAAGCACAGAAGCGCCGCGGTGTCAGGGCATGCCACGACAACGGCGTCGGCTCCCTGCGCCGCACGATCGGCGCACCCTTTCGCATCGCATACGTCGCGACAGGTGACGATGACGTCGCCGTGCACCTGATGCGGCTGGATGCAGGCGGCGTCGGCCGCGCCGAGGGCCGCGAGCAAGGTTGCCCTGTTCTGCTTCACATGGGCAGGGTCGTCGCCGACGTGGCCGCCCAGGTTCAAAGAGTCGTACGGGGCAAGACTCGTGCCGCCGGTGCGCTGCGTGAAGCCGATGCGCACGCCTGTCGCGGCATAGAGCGCATCGTCGGTTATGAGCGTGCATGAAGAAAAGCGACCCTCGGAAAGCCGAGGGAACGGCATATCGAGGGTCGCTGATTCATGCGATGAGACGTTTGTCGTCATATCGCCTGATGCCTATGTCTCTTAGCGGCGGCGCAGGAAATCGGGGATGTACTCCTCGTCCGCGATGCGGGTCGAAGCGGCATTCGCCGACGTTGCGACCGGGGACGTGGGGTGGCTCTGGTTGGACGTGTAGGTGTCGCGAACCGGCGCCGTGGAGGCGAACAGGTCGTTACGCGCGTTGTCGAAGTCCATGACGGCCTGCGTGGTGCGGGAGAAGCCGGTGGCGATGATGGTGATGCGCACCTGATCGCCCAGGCCCTCGTCGATAATCTGGCCGTAGATGATGTTGGCGTCTTCGTCCACGACGGCTTCCATGGCACGCGCGGCGGCGTCGACCTCGGCAAGCGTGAGCTCCGGGCCGCCGGCGATGGAGAACAGGACGCGGCTGGCACCCTGGATGGAGGCCTCGAGCAGGTTGGAGTTGATAGCCTGCGTAGCGGCGTCGAGCGCGCGGTTCTCGCCCGAACCGTAGCCGATGCCCATCATGGCGGTGCCGGCGTCCTTCATGACGGTGCGGATGTCGGCGAAGTCGAGGTTGATCAAGCCGGGAATGGTGATCAAGTCGGTCACGCCCTGGATCCCTTGACGCAGCGTGTCATCCGCGATGCGGAAGGCATCGAGCATGGAGGTCTTCTTGTCGATGACCTCGAGCAAGCGGTCGTTGGGGATGACGATGAGGGTATCGACCTTCTGGGACAGCAGATCGCAGCCCTGTTCGGCCTGGTTGCGACGCAGACGGCCTTCGAAGCCGAAGGGCTTGGTGACGACGCCGACGGTCAGCGCGCCGATTTCCTCGCGCGCGATTTCGGCGACGACAGGAGCGGCGCCCGTACCGGTGCCGCCGCCTTCGCCTGCGGTGACGAAGACCATGTCGGCTTCGGCGAGCGCTTCGCGGATTTCCGCGCGGGATTCCTCGGCGGCCTGGCAGCCGATTTCAGGATTGGCGCCTGCGCCAAGGCCTCGGGTCAGCTCTTCGCCGATGTGGATGGTCTTGTCGGCGCTCGAAAGGAGCAGGGCCTGCTTGTCGGTGTTCACCGCGATGAACTCGACACCTTTCAGGCCGGCCTCGACCATACGGTTGACGGCGTTGGTGCCGCCTCCGCCTACGCCCACGACCTTGATGACGGCCAGGTGCTCAGAACCAATAGTTTTAGGCATCGTATCCTCCATGCGTGCTACATATCCAGCGCGTTTCTTTGCGTCGCATTATCTCAAACAATCTGCAGGCTATCGTTAAGAAAGCATGACAGATTCACTTTACACGAACTCTATGAGTTTGCAAGAAACGATGACGGGGCGTAACCCATCATCGTCGAAGTTCCACGATATCGCATCGCTGCTACGTCGTGCGCCACGTGGGGCTCGTCGCCACGCGGACGTTGATATAGGACACGCTGCCGGGGTGATCGGCCATGATCTGCAGGCAGACGCGCTCTTTGTCCCTGATGTCGTCGGCAGAGCCGAAAGCGATCTCGATATTGGAATCGAGGGTGATCGTGGTGTTTTCGGTCGACGTGGCCGACACCGTCTTCACCTGGTTTTTAAGGTCGGTGGTCAGGCCCGTGACGATGTCGAGGGCGTTGACGATGCTTTCGTCGTTGCAATACGTGCCCACTTCGGGAGCGACTCCGTAGGCGACGTCTTTGATCGAAAGGACCTCGGCTTTGTCCTCGTAGATCTTGGGGCTGATCGACGCGGCCGCCTCGCTTCCTTCTTCGGGGATGGCGCACAGCCACATGCCGTCGACCGACAAGGCCCACTCCTCGATCGACTTGCCCTCGTCGACGCTTACTTCGACTACGGCGCCGATGGCACGTTCGGTCACGGCGAGGTTCAGCGTCTCGGGAAAGATCCTCTGCACGTCGACGTCGGCGACCCAGGCATCACGCAGGATGCTGCTTTTGATCGCGCCCGTATCGACCCTGAGAAGCGTGGTGTCGCTCGGCACGTTGGCGAGCTGGGTCATCTCGGCAGACGTAAGATGCTCGACGCCTGACACCGTGACCTGCCTGATCGAGAACAAGTTCGAGAAATACACGCCGGCGATGCTCGCGGCCAGCACGGCAAGAACGCCCAACAACACGAACACCTTCGCCATATGCGCACGATAAGTCCTGTTCACGCGCGCATCGCGACTCATTTGACCCTGCGCGAGAGACCCGACCTTGACCGTGGAGACGCGCGGCTGGGCGCTGCCGAAATCCCGTTTGGCATAAGGCGATACCGTGCGCGGCGAAGGCCTGCCCGCCGTGCGCGGCGGCCTGGTCGCGCTGCCGCGGGGAATATTCACCTGGGCCTTCGAGGCGCGACGCGGCTGGGGCGCCGATCGGCGATTATTGCGGGAAGCCAAGGAAACGCACCTCCGGTACAAGCTCGATGCCGTAGCGCTCTGCCACGGCGTTTTGGGCGGCGTGAATCAAGGCGAGCACCTCGACGGCGCGCGCCCCTCCCCTGTTCACGATGAAATTGGCATGCAGCTCCGAAATCTGGGCGCCGCCGCACGATGCCCCCTTCAAGCCCACGTTCTCGATGAGCCTCCCCACCGATTCGCGCTCGGGATTGCGAAACACGCTGCCGCACGACGGCAGCGCAAGCGGTTGGGTGGTGCGGCGTCGCGAAAGCGAGCGTTCCATGCGCATGCGAATCTCCTCGCGGTCCCCCTCGTTGGTGGAAAGCTCGCATTCCAGCACGATTTCATCATACGGAAGCGAGGTCTCGCGATAGCCCCAGGCGATATCGGAGGCGTTGTAGCGTTTCAGACCGGTGCCGGGGCGCAGCGTGGTGACGGTGCAGACGCGGCTGCCGATGTATTCGCGGCTCGTGCCCGCATTCATGCGCAGCGCGCCGCCCACCGTGCCGGGCGTTCCGACAGCGAACTCGAAGCCCGCACGGCCGTGCGAGAACGCCTCGCGCACCACATGCGACAGGCGGCAGGCCGAACCCACGGAAAACGTTGCGGCGTCTTCGTTATAGCAGCATGCCGAAAAGCCCCGGCCGAGCGTGATGACCGCTCCGTCGAAGCCTTCGTCGCTGACCAGCAGGTTGCTGCCCTTGCCCAACGCGACCCAAGGCACGCCCCAAGCGCGCAAGGCTTCGGTCACCCTGGTCAAAGAGGGCAGCGTGTCGGCCTGGATATAGTAGCGGGCGGGCCCGCCTATGCGATACGTCGTATGACGGCTCATCGGCTCGTTCTCGAGAACCGTTCCCTCGAAACGCGGGCCGAACAGGCGTGCGAAAGACGACATGCGCGCTCGCCTATCGCGCCGCCAGGGCCTCGACGATGCGGGGACCGAAGCCCGTGACATCGCCTGCGCCCATCGTGATCAGCAGGTCGCCCTCGCGCAGCTGCTCGAGAACGGCGTCGACGGTGGCGTCTTTGTCGGGCAGGTACGTCGCCTTATCCAGATGGCCGCGCTCGGCCACGGCATCGGCGATGAGCTTGCCGCTGACGCCTTCGATCGCGGCTTCGCCCGCCGCATAGACATCCATCACCATGACGGCGTCGGCCGCATCGAACGCGCCCGCGAACTCTCCGGCGAGACTCTGCGTGCGCGAGTAGCGGTGCGGCTGGAACAGCACCATGACGCGCTCGAAATCGAGCGCCTTGGCAGCGGCGATCGTCGCTTCGACCTCGGTGGGGTGATGCGCATAGTCGTCGACGACGGTGACGCCTGCGGCCTCGCCGATCAAATCGAAACGGCGGCGGACGCCCGAATAGCCGGCCAGGCCCGCAGCCGCGGCTTCGACATCTTCGCCCAAGGCCCAGATGACGCTCAGCACGCCTGCGGCGTTGAGGGCGTTATGCACGCCGGGGCTTTTCTCCAGTCGGCATGCGACCGTGCAGCCGTCAGCGAAGCGCAGCGTGAACAGCGTCGCGATTCCTTCGGTGCGATAATCGAGCACGCGCGTGTCGCACGCCTCGCCGAAACCGTAGGTGATCACGCGCTTGCCGCTGCGGCGGGCGAGCTCGGGCAGCGCCGGATCCTCGCCGCATGCCACCACGGCGCCCTCGGCAGGAACCGAGGACATGAAACGCAGAAACGTCTCCTTGATTTCCTCGAGACCTCCCGTGTAGTGGTCCAGGTGATCCGCTTCGACGTTGGTCACGAGCGCCACGTAAGGCGACAGATTCAAGAACGAACCGTCGCTTTCATCGGCCTCGACGACGTAGTATTCGCCAGCGCCCGAAACGGCATTGGTCTGATAGGCGTCCACGATGCCGCCGACCACGAATGTCGGAGCAAGGCCGAGCGCATCGGTGGCGGTGGCGAGCATCGAAGACGTGGTGGTCTTGCCGTGCGTGCCCGCCGCGGCGAGCGTCTTCTTGCCGCGGCCGAGCTCGGCGAGCATGCGGGCGCGCTGCCACACGTCGATGCCGCGCTCGCGCGCCTCGACGAGTTCGGGATTGGTTGCGGGAATGGCGGTGGAAACCACGACCACGTCGCAATCGGCAGGCACATTGGCCGCATCATGGCCGATGAACACGGGGATACCCGCCTCTTCGAGCTGCTGGGTGTAGCGCGAAGCCTTCATATCCGAGCCGCTTACCTTCATGCCCAGATCGGACGCGACACGGGCGATGCCGCTCATGCCGACGCCGCCGACGCCGATAAAATGGACGCATTTCGCTTCTGAGCTCATCAAATTCCTCCTCGAAGATATTTCGCACAAGCATTGTAGACGGTTTACCCCGCATCCGCGATGCGGCACACAACATCCGCCAAGTTGGCCGCGGCGTCCTGGGTCTTGAAACCCGCCGCCGCATCGTGCATGCGTTCGCGCAGGTCCGCATCGTCGACCAACGCGAACAGCTTCTCGGCGAACGCAGAGCCGTCCAACTCGTCGTCGCGCTGCATGTACGCCGCGCCGCTCGCCACGTAAGCCTCGGCGTTGGTGGTCTGGTGGTCTTCGGCCGCGAACGGGAACGGCACCAGCAGAGCGGGAAGCCCGATCGCCGAAATCTCGGCGAGCGAGGTCGCGCCCGCACGCGAGATGGCGCAATCAGCCGCCGCGAGCGTTTCGGCCATACGGTCCTGATAAGCCATGACCGTCCAACGCTTCGCCTCGTCGGGAGTCAGGGCGAGCTCCTCTTTCACCGCATCGAATTCCTTCGGACCCGTGATATGCACCACATAGAGGTTCTCGCGAGCGAGCAGCTCTTCTTTCAACGCGCCGACGGCCTTGTTGATATGGCGCGCGCCCAAGCTCCCGCCGAACACGAGCAGCATCACCGCGTCGTCGGGAATGCCGAGCATGTCCCTGCCCTGCTCGCGCGTGGCGCTCAGCACCGAAGACCGCACGGGGTTGCCCGTCAGCACGATTTTGGACCGGTCGGCGATGTCTTTGCCCGCCGCCTCATAAGTCAAGGCCACGGCCTTGGCGCGCTTGCCTAAGAACTTGTTCGCCATGCCCATGACCGAATTCTGCTCGTGCATCGCCAGGGGGATGTCGAGCGAAGCGGCCGCCAGGCCCACGGGGATGCAGACGTATCCGCCGAATCCCACCACGGCATCGGGGCGCACCTCGCGCATCCAACGCTTGGCCTTGCGTGCCGAGGCCGCGATCTTCGCCGTCGAGGTGACCAGCGTCCACGGCTTCTGGCGATCGAAGCCCGCCGCCTCGAAGGGCACGAATTCGATGCCCGCCTGGGGCACGAGCCGCGCCTCGACGCCGGTCGGCGTGCCCGCGAAGCAGACCTCATGGCCGCGGGCGCGCAGCTCTTCGGCAAGCGCGAGGGCGGGATTGATATGTCCGGCGGTTCCTCCGCCTGAAAGCACGACTTTCATCGCCTTCCCCTTTCGGAATCGAGGGCGCGCTGACGCGCCCTTTCGCGACGGGATTCCCGACGCGCCTCTTCGCTTCGAGACGAAGCGCGCGATGCCGCACGCCGCCCTTCCGAGCGCGACGACGGAGAAACGGCATCCGACCCCCGCTGACGGCGGCGCGTCTGCGAAGCGTCCGAGCCCCTGCCCGACGCGCGAGAGAACCCGCGGGAGCGCTCGTCGCGTCCGCGGGCGCCCGAAGCGTCGTCGCGACGACGGCCGGGCTGCTCGACCCTGATCACGTTCAGGTCGTTGCGGCGGCGCTCATACGGCGTCAGCACGTTGGACCCCACCGAAACCGACATGATCAAGCCCACGATGAACAAAGATGCGAGCACCGACGAGCCTCCCGACGAGATGAACGGCAACGGCTTGCCCGTGGTCGGAAAGATTCCCGTGGCGCAGGCGATGTTCAAAAACGCCTGACCCACGAGCATCACCGTGAGGCCGCCCGCCATCGTGGTGCCGAACGGATCGGGAGCGCGATGCGCGATGCGCAGGCCCGCGAACAAGACCACGAGGAACAATCCGATGACCGCGAGCGCGCCCACCAGGCCGAGCTCTTCTCCGATGACCGAGAAGATGAAGTCGGTCTCGGCTTCGGGGAGATAGAGGAACTTCTCGCGCGAATTGCCCAGGCCGACGCCGAACAGACCGCCTTCGGCGAAGGCGTAGAACGACCTGATCATCTGATGCCATAGCCGCCGTAGCCGTCATCCCACGGATTGAGCCATACGGCAAGACGATCGGCACGATAGCCCACCATGCCGAAAACGCCCGCCGCAAGCACGGCGAAGAACAGGAGAAGAAACCAGCGCAACGGCACTTCGCCGAGCCACATGACGGCGAACGCGCCCATCAAGATAACGATAGCCGAGCCCATATCCGACTGGGTCAGATACAGGAAGGCGAGAGGCGCCACGACGAGCACAAGGGAGGCGAGCACCGTATCGCGCCAGCTCGACATCTCCTCGCGATACCGATGGAGAATTCCTGCGGCCGCCACCACGAGCGCGATCTTGGCGAACTCGGTAGGCTGGATGCTCATGCCGCCGATGAAGATCCATCGCTTCGCGCCGAGGATCTCGGTGCCGACGACGGGCACCGCCAGCAACATGAGCGCCGCCGCGCCCCACCCGATCCAAAACCACGGACCGTCCAGCCAGACGTGGTACGGGACGTATTTCGCCAGCACGAAGGCGATCGCACCGCCCGCCAGCACGAACAGCGCCTGCTTCGAGACGTACGAGAAGATGCTGTCGCCCTGCGAGATGGCTTCGATGGTGGATGCTGAGAACACCATGACCAAGCCGATCAGCACCAAAAGGATGGTGGCGACCACCAGCATGACGCGAGGCAGCATGATATCGGCCGGCACGCCGCGGGCGTCGGCCTGGCGGCGCGCCTGGTCGCGCGCGACGGGTCCGGTTGTATCGTGAGAAGACGCGGCTCGGGCCACTATCACCAGCCCCTAGCGCTTGCGCTGCGCGCGGAAGTCGACGAGCTGCTTGAAAACGCGGCCGCGATGCTCGAACGAGTCGAATTCGTCGAACGACGCGCATGCAGGCGAGAGCACCACGGACTGGCCGGGTTTGGCCATGGCAATGGCGGCATCCAGCGCGTCTTCCATATGCTCGGCGCGAACGACCTCGATGGAGGAATCGGCGAAGGCTTTGGCGAAACGTTCGCCCGCCGCGCCGAAGCAGACCACGCCGCTGCAGATGGCGGACGCGTCGCGCACCAGGTCGTCGAGCTCGGTACCCTTATCGTGGCCGCCGAGCAAGAAAATGGCGCTGCCGGGCGCGAAGGCGGATAGCGCCTTGCAGGAAGCATCCACATTGGTCGCTTTGGAATCGTTGAAAAACGTCACGCCGGCAATATCGCCGCAGGGCTCGAGACGATGCTCGAGCGGCGTGAACGAACGCAGGCCGCGACGCACGTACTCGGGCGCCACGCCTGCCGCCAAAGCCGCGCTCGCGGCGGCGAGCGCGTTGCTCGCGTTATGCTCGCCCTTGATGCGCAGACTCGAAGCGGCAACCAGCTCGATCGACTCGTCCCCGTATTCGACCCTCAGCATGCCGTCATGCAGCCAGGCAGCATTACGAGAGCCGCAGGCGTCCTTCATGCTGCAATCGAGGCCTGCAGCGCATCCGATCGGGATGTAATCGAAACCGCGGGCGTCATCGTTCTTGAATTCCTTGACGCATGAGCGCGTGACGTCGCATACCGCATCGATCACAAGCGTCCCCTTCGAGACGGACAGGCGGCGGTAGACGTTTTTCTTCGCTTCGGCATACGCATCGAAGGTCATATGCCAGTACAGATGGTCGGGCGTGATGTTGAGCAGCACCGCCACATCGGGCGCGAACAGATCCATAGAAGCGAGCTGGAACGAACTGACCTCCGCGACGAACACGTCGGCTTCGTCGGCCGCGACGGCGTCGATGCAGGTGTTGCCGATGTTTCCCACGGCTACGACGTTTCGGCC
>USLD01000012.1 GCA_900555495.1 uncultured Slackia sp.
CACCGGCGTGCGCGACTACATTCACGTGGTCGACCTTGCTCGCGGCCATGTTGCGGCTCTGAATTGGATGGCCGACAAACATGGCGTCGAGGTGGTGAACCTCGGCACGGGCAAGGGATCGAGCGTGCTCGATGTGGTGGCCGCGTTCGGCCGCGCCTGCGGTCGCGAGCTTCCGGTGGACATCCAGCCGCGTCGTGCGGGCGATGTCGCTGAAAACTACGCCGACCCGTGCAAGGCGGAAGAGGTGCTCGGCTGGAAGGCCGAATACGACCTCGACCGCATGTGCGCCGACTCGTGGCGTTGGCAGTCGATGAATCCGAACGGATACGCCGACTAAGGCGAGGACATGCATACGATACGGAAACGACGGCTTCGGCCGTCGTTTTTTATATGCGGCATCATGAGTGCCGAAACGGAAAGGTAACGGAGTCTAGGACTTTCAAGCCGCTACGATATAGTTTATGTACTTAATCATATAATGGCTTGAGATGACCCATTCGCCGCAAAGAAAGTCGGTCCGCATGCTCGAACTGAAGAATATTACGAAAGATTACGTGTCAGGCGATACGACGGTGCATGCCCTCAAGGGCGTGAGCTTGCAATTCCGGAACAGCGAGTTCGTAGCCATTTTAGGCCAATCGGGTTGCGGCAAGACCACCATGCTCAACATCGTCGGCGGTCTTGACCGTTACACGTCGGGCGATTTGGTGATCGACGGCGTTTCCACTAAGGAATACAAAGACCGCGACTGGGATTCCTACCGCAACCACAGCGTCGGATTCGTGTTCCAGAGCTACAACCTCATTCCCCATCAGGACGTTCTTTCCAACGTCGAGCTGGCGCTCACGCTTTCCGGCGTTTCGAAATCGGAGCGTCGCAGCCGCGCCATCGCCGCGCTCGAGCAGGTGGGGCTGGGCGACCAGCTGCATAAGAAGCCCAACCAGATGTCCGGCGGCCAGATGCAGCGCGTCGCAATCGCACGCGCGTTGGTGAACAACCCCTCCATCGTGCTTGCCGACGAACCCACCGGTGCGCTCGATTCCGAAACCAGCGTGCAGGTCATGGAGATCTTGAAGAACGTGGCGAAAGACCGTCTTGTGGTCATGGTCACCCACAACCCCGAGCTCGCGGCCGATTACGCCGATCGCATCGTGCGCTTCAAGGACGGATTGGTAGTCGATGACACCGACCCATACGTACCTAGTGCTGCAGAAATCGAGGCTGCCCGCCTTCGGGCGGGGGAGGCGCGCCGCACGTCCATGAACCCGGCGACGGCGTTCTCGCTTTCGCTTAACAACCTTCTGACCAAGAAGGGCCGCACTCTTTTGACGGCGTTTGCCGGGTCGATCGGCATCATCGGCATCGCTTTGATTCTTTCGCTTTCGACCGGCGTGAACGACTATATCGCCAAGGTGGAACAGGACACGCTTTCCAGCTATCCGTTGACGATCGCCAAGCAAAGCTACGATTTGTCGGGCATGATGACAGGCGACGGACCCGCCGAAACGTCGACCGATGCTGCCTCCGGCGTCGAAGAAGACGCGGGCGCCCAGGCTTCGGACGAGCAGATCGGCGTGTTCACCATGCTGCAAGACATGTTCGCAAGCGTGAAGTCGAACGACATGAAGAGTTTCAAGGAGTTCCTCGATGAAGGCGGCGATGGAATCCAGTCCGACGTGAGCGCCGTGCAATACGACTACGGCATCACGCCGTTGGTGTATCGTGCCGACACCTCCGACGGTGCCGTCGCGCTTTCGCCGAATTCGATGACGATGGCTATGTCGGGCGGCGCTTCAAGCGGCGCCATGGCGGGCGCGGGCATGGGAGGCTCCACAGCATTCAATGAAATGATCGACAATCATGAGCTTCTCGATGAACAGTACAACGTCGTCGCAGGTCGTTGGGCTGAATCGGCCGATGAATGCGTGCTGGTGCTTTCATCGAGCGGCAAGGTCAGCGACTATACTCTGTACAGCATCGGCGTGCTCGACCCTGACGAGATGAATGCCATGGTGGAAAGCACGATGAATGCAACGGGTGAAATCGAGGTGCCCGAAAACGATGTCGAATTCTCTTACGACGACGCGCTCGACGTGCGCTTCAAGGTGTTGAGCCCGTCGGATTCGTATCGTAAGAACGAGGAGACGGGCGGTTGGACCGACATGTCCGATGACGCCGATTTCATGCGTGAAAGGGTGGAAGAAGGCCTCGACCTCAAGGTTGTTGGCGTTGTGCAGCCTGATCCGGCCGCGAAATCGGCGGCGTTGATGCAGGGCATCGCCTACACGCATGACCTCTCGATCGAGCTGATGGACCGTGCCGCATCTTCCGAAATCGTTCAGCAGCAACTGGCCGACCCCTCGGTCGACGTGTTCACGGGCAAGTCGTTCGACACGCTGCAGGAGGAAGCCAAGGAGGGTGTGGACCTGGCAAGTCTGTTCACGGTGGACGAGGCGGCGATCGCGAACGCATTTTCTTTCGACCAGGGCAAGCTCGGCGCAGCGTTCGACTTGTCGGGCTTTGATTTTTCGGGCATGAATTTCGGCGCGTTGGATATCGATGTGTCGGATGCCGTGAAGAATGTCGATATAAGCGCGCTGATGGCGCAGGCGCCCGCACCTGATTTCTCGGGCATTTTGGGGAATATACAGGATGATCCCGTGCTCGACTCCGCGCAGCTTGAGGAGCTGGCCAAGCTGAGCGCCGATTACGTGCAGGGTTTCATGGCGTGGTTGGCGCATAACGGCGACGGCCTTTCGCCGACCGACCCCGAGTTCTCCCAGAAGCTCGTGGCGAAGCTTTCCGAATATGCTGCCACTCCTGAGGCGCGCGCCATGATCGATCGCGTCGTCGAGGTTGCGGGCGGTCCTGTTGCCGAACGTTTGCAGCAGGCGGTCCAAGAATACGTGTCCGGTCAGCTTGCTCCGTACATGCAGGGCGTGTTCGAGAGTGTGATGGGCCAGGTGGCGAGCCAGATCGGTACGACGGTTTCGGGACAGTTGCAAAGCGGCCTTTCGTCGGCCATGGCTCAGATGGCGTCGCAGATCGGTCCTCGTATTTCGCAGCAGATGGCTGCGGGGATGCAGAATGCGTTCACGATCGACGGCGCCGCTTTTGCCAATGCCATCCAGTTCAACATGGATGCCGAAGACCTGACTTCGCTCATGACGAACTATGCGAACGCCGGCAAGCTTACGTACGACAACAACCTGGTCACGCTTGGTTATGCGAACGAAGACGACCCGCAGGCGGTCAAGATCTTCCCGAGCGATTTCGAGGCGAAAGAGCGCGTGCTGGCGAGCATCGACGGCTATAACGAGCGCATGAAGGCGGCGGGCGAAGAAGACAAAGCCATCGTCTACACCGATTACATGGGCGTCCTCATGGGCAGCGTGACCGACATCATCGATATGATTTCGCTTGTGCTGATCGCGTTCGTGAGCATCTCGCTGGTGGTGAGCTCCATCATGATCGGCATCATCACATATATCAGCGTGTTGGAGCGCACGAAGGAGATCGGCATCCTGCGCGCCATCGGTGCGTCGAAGGGCGACGTGTCGCGCGTCTTCAATGCGGAGACGTTCATCATCGGCCTGATTGCCGGCGTGTTGGGCATCGGCATCACGGTGCTGCTGACTATTCCGATGAACGTCGTGATCGAGCAGTTGTCGGGCGTGCAGCATATGGCGGCCGTGCCTCCGGTGGCGGCGGTCGTCCTCATCGCGATATCGGTGCTGTTGACGCTGATCGGCGGCATCATTCCCAGCCGTATGGCGTCGAAGAAAGATCCCGTGACGGCGCTGCGCACGGAGTAGGGGAGCGCATCCCGCCTCGGGCGGGCCATATGGCAGTTGAAAAGAACGCGGGCCGATGCGGTCCGCGTTCTTTCGTGAGGGCTCCGTTCTTCGAAATGCCCGCTGTTTTTCGCATGCTTTGATGCAAAGCCGACGTGAAAAGAAAAGCCGGCCCAGAGCGCGCCCTGAGCCGGCGATTGTTCGATGGTGCCCCCGGGCCGATTCGAACGGCCGACACCCGCTTTAGGAGAGCGGTGCTCTATCCCCTGAGCTACGGAGGCGTATGCAAAAATCTATTTTACCATTGCATGGGTGGATGCGCTCCCGGTGCAATGAATTTCCTTGATATTCGTCTTTCGGCGCGCCGAAGCGCCGTTTTCGGCGCCTACGCCGACTGCGGGGGCTGTTCGATCGCGACGACCCTTCCTTCGTCGTCGGCCAAATACGCCGCCATGATAGAGGGGTGCTCGCGGACGAATCGGACGGCTCGTTCTTTTCCCAGCGCGAGCAGCGTGGTCGAATACCCTTCCGCATCGAGCGACGTGCGCGCGACGACGGTTGCTCCCGCGATATCGGTTTGCACGGGAAAACCCGTTTCGGGATCGAGGATGTGGTGGTACGTCGTGCCGTTATGTTCGAACGAGCGCTCGTAGGTGCCGCTCGTGACGGCCGATGCGTCCATGAGCGGCACGGCGCCGAGAATCTTGCCGCTCTCGCGCGTTTCGCGCGGGTCTTGCAGGCCGATTTTCCATGGATTGCCGTCGGGCTTCGCGCCATGGGCGAGCACGTTGCCGCCCAGATTCACGATGAAGGAATGCACGCCCGCCTGAAGAAGAACGGCCCCGACCGCATCGGCTATATAGCCTTTGGCGGTCCCGCCCACGTCGACCGAAGCGTCGGGGTCTTCGAGCCGAATGCGGTAGCGCGTCTTGCCGTCGCATTCGTTTTCGGCTTCGTCGAATTCGATGCCGCGCCAATCCACATGGCGAAGCGCGGTTTTCAGTTTCGCTTCGTCGGCGATGATGCCGCGATGGAAATCCCACAGGCGTACGGCGGACCCCATGGTGATGTCGAATACGCCGTCGCTTTCGGCGCAGTAGCGAACCGACGCGGTCAGCAGATCGAATGTTTCACGTGAAACATCGACCCATGCTCCGCGTGCGTCGTTGATCCTCGAGATGTCGGAGTGGGGAAGCGTGCGGCTGAATAGTCGTTCGAACCTGCGACATGCGTCGAGCGCTTGTTGGAACGCTTCGCAGCAAGCGGCTTCTTCAGCGAACGCTTGCAGGCTGACCACCGTGTTGAATGCGTAGAACATCGCCGCGCATTGCCCCGACGCGTCAGGGCCTCGGAAGTCGAATGCGTCTTCGAGGGGGATGGGATCTGCGGCTTGCGCGGTCACGGTCGGTTCCTTTCTTATGCATACGGTTCAGGCGGCGTTTGCGCGGTGCTCAGCGCTCAAGGCGCACGGAGCCTCGGCTTCGCCTACGGAATGCGCACCAGCTTTTTGTACGTTTCCAACCCCGCCGCAAGGATGCGCTCGTCGAAATCGAACGTGTCGGCGTGCAGGGGGATGCCCGTTCCCGTTCCCAGAAGCAGGAACACGCCCGGCAGATGGCGCTGGTAGAAGGCGAAATCCTCGCCGATCAGCAGCGGTTCGGGCAGCTCGTGCAAACCGGGCAGCGCCGCACGCGCCAGGTCGAAGAGCGCTTCGTCGTTGACTACAGGAGGATAGCCCTCGCTGAAATGGACGGTGCAGGTGCATCCTGCTTCGGCGGCGCGCCTTTCGGCGAGTTCGGCCAGATGCTGCTTGGCCGTTACGGTCATGGTGTCCGAATAGGTGCGCAGGCTGCCTTCGATGTGCGTGTGCGAGGAAATGACGTTGCGCGCCTGTCCGCTTTGCAGAAGGCCGAACTTGAGCAGGCACGGCTCGGCTTTCGCCTGCTCGGCCATGTAATCGTAGGCGTCCAGCACGAATCGCATGCCGGCCTCGAGGGAGTCGGCACCGTCGGCCGCCTTGGCGATGTGGGTCGCCTTGCCGTGGAAATCGAAGGTCGATTCGCTCGTCGCGGCAAGCAGCGGACCGGGACGGCTCGCCACTTCGCCCATCGCGAGGTCGGGCCACAGATGGAAGCCGAAGACGCGGTCGACTCCATAGCGCTCGAACACGCCCGATTCGCAGATGAAACGCGCGCCGCCCGTGGTTTCTTCGGCCGGCTGGAATACCAGAAGAACGCTGCGGGGCAGCTCGTCGAACGATTCCGCAAGATGGTGCGCCAGGCCGAGCACCATGGCCATGTGGCCGTCGTGCCCGCAGGCGTGCATGTGGCCCTGATGGCACGAGGCGTATTCCGCCCCCGACTTCTCGGTTACGGGAAGGGCGTCCATATCGGATCGCACGGCCGTGGCATGCTCGCTTTTGCGGTCGAAGAACATGCAGAGCGAGCTTTTGCAGGGGGAAAAGACCGTGCAGGCGCCTTCTCCATATCGCGCGGTCACGTCATCGCGCAGAGCTTCAAGCTCGTCGTGCACGTAGCGAAGCGTTTCGGGCAGTTCGAAGTCCAGTTCGGGGATGCGGTGCAGGTCGCGGCGCAGGCGCGTGAGAAGCGCGAGCTCGTCGGCGGGGGAGGGGGTGGTGGTCATGGCGGTCCTTCCTGCGGCCGCATGAGCGGCGCGATTTCGTATTTCTTGGTGCAGCATATACGCATTTTTGCAAGCTTGGGCGATTTTTCTTGACTATCGCACACTAAAGCGATAATTTCATACCTACGATAGAGGCGCGGACAAGATGATCTTTGGCAAAGCCGGCAGGCGCTCGATGCCAAGGGGAGGTGCGTACCGCCGAACTCGGGTGCCAGGCGTGGCATTCGGGTGGGCCTGCGGGGAATACCCTCAGGACTGTCCGCGGCAATGTCGCGGGTGCGCTATCTTGCTGATATGCATACGGTTTCGTATCGCCAGTGAGGCAGCGCCTTGCTGGCGATTTTCATATCGGCAAGCAGGCGCCCTTCTATCCAGTATGTTTCGGTGCGATTCGCGGGTTATTCGTGGCGCCCGCTTTCGCCCGTTGCATGCGCCCACGCCCGACGCGCCCGCGAGGCGCAATGTTGCAGCGAGAAAGGTGCGCCTTCATGGAGAAGAGGCCGTTTGCTACCAAGGATCAGCTCGAAGCCATAGCCGAGCAGTTCCCCACGCCGTTTCATCTGTATGACGAGGCGGGAATCCGTCGCAATATGGAGGCCCTGCGCGATGCTTTTTCGTGGAACGAGGGCTATAAAGAGTATTTTGCGGTGAAGGCTACGCCGAATCCGTTCCTCATCAAGATCTTGCAGGAATACGGCTGCGGCTGCGATTGCTCGTCGTACACCGAACTCATGCTGTCGGATGCATGCGGCGTACGTGGCCATGACATCATGTTTTCTTCGAACGAAACCCCTGCGGCCGATTATGTGCTGGCCGACAAGCTCGGCGCGATCATCAACCTCGACGACATCACACATATCGATTTCCTCGAGCAGACCATCGGCTCCATCCCCGAAACGATCAGCTGCCGCTACAATCCCGGCGGCCTGTTCGAAATCAGCAACGGCATCATGGACAACCCTGGCGATGCCAAGTACGGCATGACCACCGAACAGCTCTACGAGGCGTTTCGTATTCTGAAGCAGAAGGGCGCCAAGCATTTCGGCATCCATGCGTTCCTTTGCAGCAATACCGTGACCAACGATTACTACCCCAAGCTTGCAGAGGTCCTGTTCAAGCTTGCCGTCGATCTGCAGCGCGAAACGGGTGCGCACATTTCGTTCATCAATCTGTCGGGCGGTATCGGCATTCCGTACGAGCCCGGCCAGGAACCCAACGACATCCGCGTCATCGGCGAAGGCGTTCGCCGCGTGTACGAGGACGTTCTGGTTCCCGCAGGCATGGGCGATGTGGCGCTGTATACCGAGCTCGGCCGCTTCATGCTGGGCCCTTACGGCTGCCTGGTCACGCGCGCCATCCACGAGAAGCATATCCATAAGGATTACGTGGGTGTGGACGCTTGCGCGGTGAACCTGATGCGTCCTGCGATCTATGGCGCCTATCACCACATCACGGTGGCAGGTAAAGAAGACGTGCCGTGCGACCACGTGTACGACGTGGTGGGAGGCCTGTGCGAGAACAGCGATAAATTCGCCGTCGATCGTGCGCTTCCCGAGGTCGTCCCCGGCGACCTTCTGGTCATCCACGACACAGGCGCCCACGGTCATTCCATGGGATACAACTACAACGGCAAGCTGCGCTCGGCCGAGGTGCTGCTGCGCGAAGACGGAAGCGCGCAGCTCATTCGCCGCGCCGAGACGCCGGCGGATTATTTCGCGACGCTCGATTGCTTCGACGACTATTCCTATCTGGCGCACAAGCCCGAACGAATCTAGATACGGCACAGCGAGAAGATCGCTCTCTCGAAAGGAACGGATATGGCTGATTTGAAGAACCTCAAGGGCTCGATCGTGGCGCTCGTCACGCCGTTCGCCGCCGACGGCAGCGTCGATTTCGACGCTCTCGGCCGCTTGATCGACTTCCATTTGGAAAATGAAACGGACGCATTGCTCGTTTTGGGTACGACGGGCGAGTCTTCCACGATGTCTCACGAAGAAGACGACGCGGTATGCGAGTTCACGGTGAAGCGCGTCGCCGGTCGCATTCCCGTCATCGCGGGCAGCGGCTCCAACTCCACGCAGACCATGGTCGAAAAAAGCCTGAGCTATCAGCGCATCGGCGTCGACGGCCTGCTGCTCATCACCCCGTATTACAACAAGAGCAACGAAGAGGGCATCTATCGCCACTTCACCGCCGTTCTCGATGCGGTCGATATTCCGTGCATCTTGTACAACGTGCCCGGCCGCACCGGCTGCTCCATTTCCGAGCGCAACATCGAGCGCTTGTCCAAGCATCCGAATGCCCTCGGCATCAAAGAGGCGTCCGGCAATATGTCGTATGCCGCCCGCATCGCGCGCTACGTGAACGAAGACTTCCTCATGTTCTCGGGCAATGACGACATCGTGCTGCCTATGATGGCTCTCGGCGCAAGCGGCGTCATCTCAGTCTGGGCCAATGTCATGCCGCTCGAGGTCCATCGCATGGTTTGGAGCTATCTCGACGGCAACCACGACGCGGCTCTCGCCGAGCAGCTTCGTTGCATGGACTTGATCGACGCCCTGTTCTGCGAGGTCAATCCCATTCCTGTGAAGGGAGCCCTCGAAATGATGGGCTACGGCAAGGCCGAATACCGCCAGCCGCTGTGCGAGCTGAGCGATGCGGCCCGCACTCGCGTCGAACAGGCCCTGAAAGGAGTTGGTCTGATTGGCTAACGAGCAGAGCGTCCAGCAGGAAATCGGCGTTTTCGTCATCGGAGACGGCCGTATGGGCACGATCATTCGCGAACTCGTCGAGGCCGACGCCGGCTTGAAGCTGGTCGGCATCGTCGGCGCCGACACGAAGGAGGACTTGCGCGAAGCGGCCCCCGCTGCCGACGTGGCCATCGACTTTTCCCATAAAGATATGCTCCCGCTGGTCGAGGCGTATGTCGCCCGCACCGGTGCGGCGCTGGTGAGCGGCGTGACGGGGTATTCGGAGGAAGAGCTCGCTCGCGTGAAGGACCTGGGTCGAAATTCGGCCGTCATCCACAGCGCCAATTACTCGCTCGGCGTCGCCGTGCTTCGCCGCTTGGCCGCCCAGGCCGCCGAGGCGCTCGCCGAATTCGATATCGAAATCACCGAGACGCACCACAATCAGAAGGCCGACGCGCCGAGCGGTACGGCGAAGCTTCTGCTCGAGGCCGTGAATCCCGGAGGCGCTTACGAGCCGGTGTATGGTCGCGAGGGCATGTGCGGCAAGCGCGATCCGCGCGAGATCGGCGTCCATGCATTGCGCGGCGGCACGGTCGCCGGCACGCACACCGTGCATTTCTTCGGCCCCGACGAAGAGGTCGAGCTGACCCATCGCGCTACGAGCCGTCGTATTTTCGCTACGGGAGCCGTCGCGGCGGCGAAAAGGATCGTCGCACGCGAACCCGGTTTCTACACGTTCGACGAGCTGATGTTCGCATAGCATGTAAGACGGTCGGCTTCGCGCCGGTCCATGCCGCTTTCGCGGCCGCATCCACGAAAAAGGAGAACCTTCATGAACGCAGAAGAGATCATCAATTTCATCGCCACGGCTGAGAAGAAGACGCCCGTGAAGCTGTATGTTCGCGAGAAGCCCGGCCAGAAGATCGATTACGCCGCCCATTGCGACAAGGCCGCCGTCAAGGTTTTCGGCAGCCGCAAGGGCAAGGTCGTGTTCGGCGATTGGGCCGATCTTGCTCCGGTGCTCGAGGAGAACGCCGACCGCATCGACTATTACGAAATCGAAAACGATTGCCGCAATTCCGCTGTGCCGTTGCTCGACAAGAAGGGCGTCAACGCTCGTATCGAGCCTGGCGCGATCATTCGCGACCAGGTGGAGATCGGCGACAACGCGGTCATCATGATGGGTGCGGTCATCAACATCGGCGCCGTGATCGGCGAAGGCACCATGATCGACATGGGCTGCGTCCTGGGCGGCCGCGCCACCGTAGGCAAGCATTGCCATATCGGCGCGGGAACCGTTCTTGCCGGCGTGGTCGAGCCCGCTAGCGCGACGCCCGTTATCGTGGAGGACAACGTCATGATGGGTGCCAACGCCGTCGTGCTCGAGGGCGTTCATGTCGGCGAGGGCGCTGTCGTGGCCGCCGGCGCCGTGGTGGTCAACGACGTTCCTGCGGGAGCCGTCGTCGCCGGCGTTCCTGCAAAGGTCATCAAGATGAAGGACGAGAAGACCGAAGGCAAGACTGCTCTCGTGGATGCACTGCGCACGCTCTAGGGCTTTATGTCGATATCGTTTGCGGACGAAGGGCCTCGCTCATGCGGGGCCCTTCGTCCGTTATGGGGCAAAGCCTTGCTCTGTTCGCAACGTAAGGCCGCTCGACTTTGCGTGTCGGCATCATGCTCTTCGTGCGGGCTTCAGCCGTCTGGATAATCGCAATTGGCGAAACCGGATTGAAAGCGGGCGGCGCTTGCAGGGGCGGGGGACGGAAATCGACGCTACTCGCCCGAAGTTTCCTTTTCGTAAAGCGAAATCGTTTCGTCGCGATTGTGCGTGTCGCATTTGCGATAAATGCTGCGAAGGTGCGACTTCACCGTCGATTCGCTGATGAAGAGGGCGTTCTCGATGTACTTCATGCCCCTTCCCGCTATCCAGAGTTCAAGGACGTCGCGCTCACGGGGCGATATGTCATATGATGCGGCAAAGGCGTTCATTCGCTTGTCGAGCTCGTCTCCCATTGCGGGGCGTGCTTTCGGTTCTTGATTTTTGGAGCCCTGACCGGCGTCGGCTTTTTGCGATGCAGCGATAGGGTCTGTCTTCGAACCCTGTTTGTCGGCTGCTGCATCGGCCCTGTCTTCGTCCTCGAAATCGACTTCGAGGATCAGATGTCCTTCGCTGAATGCGAAGCTCACGGCTAGCAGTATGGCCACGATGGCCACGGCGAAGAACAAATGACCTTGGGCGGCAAAAAGCGGCGTGACGACTTGGCCGAGCGTATTGCCTGCACATTCTGCTATCCAGCCGATCGCGAATACGAGATGGGGTTTTACGGGGGTCTTTTTGGCCCAGAGAGCAAGAACGGTCCAGGTTATCACCTCGGCTGCCAAATTCGCATAGAACACGAGCGCTGCGGTGATGCCTGTCGAAGATGCAAGAAGGAACACGAAGCCCGCGAAGCAGGATAGAAGGATCTTGTAGAAGATGGACGGGTCTATGCGTTTTTTGACCAGTAGGGCGCTGCCGATGAAGAACGCGGTAATCGAAAGAGGGACAAGCAGCGAAATCAGCGTAACGGAGGAGTTGAACTGCTCGAATTCGGGGGCGAGGGTCGCGATGGAGCGGACTATGAAGAAGGTCACCGCCAGGCCGAGCAAAGTACGAGCGGGAATGGCGGCGGCTATCACCTCGCGCATCGTGCGAGAGGCGTCATTTTCCGAACCGCCATCGCGCATTTTCGGAAGCAAAATCATGGAGAGCAGCGGTAGTAGCGAAGACGCGGTGCTTGCGATCGCGGCGGGGCAGGAGAGGATGGCCCAGCAGGCGATGGCGGCGATGCTGAGCGCGCAACCCGTCGTGACGATGATCGCCCGAGGCTGGAGGTCGGCAAAGGTGTCGAACCACGACATGATTACCACGATTGCGAAAAATCCAGATAAAGCAAGTCCCCCTAAACGAAGGGCTTCGGCGGCAGCGAATGCCGGGTGGGTGTACAGAAGGGTTCCCACGGCCATAAGGACGCTTGCCGTGACGACGAAGGGGGTCTTGCCCGAAATCGAAGGGAAGGTCCTGAGGAAGACGATGCTGCTTAGGCAGGCTACCAGGCCTGGAAGCATGGACATCGGTGCGGCGTAGACGTCGCTCGGCGACCCGAAGGCCGGCGAGAACAGCAGGACGATCGCCCAGGCGCATACGCATGCATAGCCGACCGCGAAGCAGGCATGGGCGGGAATGAAGGCTATTTCGCGTGACTCGATCAAAATTCCTCCTGGAGTGACGTTCGATGCATTATCGCATAATGGCTGCATGTCGAACGGAAGATCCGACCATGATGGTTGATGCATTCTTAGAATCATAAGCGCATGAACAGGGATTTTAATCGTCGGCCGACCTTTTCGACCATGACGGTGGGTGTACGCCGGTTGGTTTTCTAACACAATGCGGGGCATCGGTTCGAATGGCTCCGCCTCCTCTTAATGGCGGTGCCGTTCCGGGCCGACGCTATAGGAGAGAATGGGAGGGAATGCCATGTTCAATGAAACCGAGGGAATCAGTCGTCGTAACTTTTTGTCCGGTGCTGCCGTTATGGGAGCTGCGTTTGCAGGCGTAGCCGGTCTTTCGGGGTGTGCGCCGAGCGCTGCTTCTTCTAAGGATGAGGCTTCCGCATCGTCCGAATCGTCTGTGACCACGGTCGGATACGATGGAACGGGCGCATTGCCTTGGTTGGGAGAAAAACCCGAGATCGCCGATGCCGATGTGGCCGAAAGCATCGATGCGGATGTCGTCGTCGTCGGCCTTGGTTGCGCGGGTGTTCCTGCCGCACGTGCCGCCGCAGAGGCAGGCGCCAAGGTCGTATGTCTGGAAACGTCGTCTAAGCTGAATAGCGCGGCGAGCGACATGGCCATCTTCGGTGGCCAGACGCAGGCGCAGTGGGGCCGCGGCGATGGCTTCCTCGACAAGAAGATGGTCGTCAACATGCACATGGAAGAGTGCAGCCACCATGCGAATTACGGCATCATCAGCCGATATTATGACGAGTCGGGTGCGGCTCTCGACTGGTTCATTGAGCCGAGCGACGTGTATATCGCGGAAGAGAGCTATGCTGAGATTCCGGAAGAAGGCCAGAAGAACTACCTGTATCCCTACATGTATCCGATGCCCGAAACCTACGATTACACGCAGGAAGACCTGCCCTGCTATCCTACTTCTGTGGGCTTCAGCAGTCTTGCTACCGTGATGGCAGATAACCTTCAGGCGGCCGTAGATGCGGGTGCCGAGGTTCGTTATAAGACCAAGGGAGTCGAGCTGATTCAGGATGAGAGCGGGGCAATAGCCGGCATATACGCACAAGAGACCGGCTCGGAGAAGTACATTAGAATCAACGCTAAGAGCGTTGTACTTGCAACGGGCGACTATCTCGGCAACGAAGATATGATGAAGTTCTACGCTCCCGAGTGCATTGAGAACGGTATTCAGATTTTGAGCATCGATACCGACGACGAAGGCAACTACACCAATGTGGGCGAAGGCCACAAGATGGGCGCATGGGCTGGCGCGGCCGTCGAGCAGTGGCATGCTCCCATAATTCACCACATGGGCGGCGGCGCTGGCGCCGACGGTCGTGGCGTGATCGGCAATAACGGATACCTGTGGCTGAATTTGCGCGGTGAGCGCTTCATGAACGAGGATCTTCCGGGGCAGCAGCTTGAAAATCAAGTCGAGCTGCAACCTCAGCGTAAAGCGTATCAGTTCTTCGATTCCGCCTGGCCCGAGCAGCTCGCCTATTTCCCCGCAGCGCATGGCGTCGCATGTTTTTATCGCGATGAGCCCCTGCCTGAATACGCTGCCGCAGGCCTTAAAATCAATGTGCGCACCGATTCCGATATCGAGACGGCCGTCGAAGAGGGGCGTTGCCTGAAGGGCGACACCATCGATGAGTTGCTGGCTCAAATCGAAGGAATGGATGTAGATGCGGCGAAGGCATCGATCGAACGCTATAACGAATTGGCCAAAAACGGCGAAGACACCGACTTTTTCAAAAGCTCCAAACGCCTTTTCCCGCTGGAGAATGGACCCTTTTATGCGGCAGAGTGCGGCTGTGCGCTGAATCTCGGTAACCTCGGTGGATTCGAGTCCGACAAAGAATGCCGAGTGTACGATAGCGAGCGCAACGTCATCAAAGGCCTGTACGTATGTGGAGCAACGCAGGGCGGTCGATTCAATGTGCAGTACCCCATTTCGTTGAAGGGCTTGAGCGCCGGCATGTGCATGGTTTATGGCAAGATCGCCGGAGAAAACGCCGCAGCTGGAAAATAAGGGATATATTCGGCGCCGTACCCCCCTCCGTTGCCGGCGCATGTTCATACGGGTTTGAGACCCATGCGAAGAGGGCCCTCTGTGCGACAGGGGTCCTCTTCGCGCGTATGGGGAGCGGACTTCTCTCCGGGCTTATCGTGCAGGGGGAGGCGTTCCTTCCTAAGCGCCTCAAAGGGCGGCCGGATGTGGTATCCTTCAATGCGTTTTGGAGGAATGGCCGAGTGGTTGAAGGCACTTGTCTTGAAAACAAGCAGGGTGAAAGCCCTCGTGGGTTCAAATCCTACTTCCTCCGCCAGATGCTTCTACCCCGTCTCGATCGTTCGTGTCGGGGTTTTCTTTTGTGCCGGGCCGCTCCCTATCTATATATAGGAGAGGCCCCGTCCGCCCCTCCGAAGCCCCTTTGTGGAGGAATCGTGGAGCGGCGAGAATATCCTTGCGCGGGGCAGGGCGGGGGGCGTAATATACATCCTCGCCGCTCGACGCGGCACCCCCTCGGAGACGAGGCGGGGGACCTTGAAAACCGGATACTGGAATACGGAATTTGAAGAGGACCCGAGAGGGTCCCAGCCAGACGAAGACTTACAAGACACCGAACCCCGGAGGGAGACCTCCCGAGGTCGGTTCCTTTGAAGACGATAACGAAATCGGACCGGATCTTATCTCACAGAACCGAACGCCCCTTCGGGGCGGTTTCGAACGGAGAGTTTGATCCTGGCTCAGGATGAACGCTGGCGGCGTGCCTAACACATGCAAG
>USLD01000013.1 GCA_900555495.1 uncultured Slackia sp.
ACTTCAGCGGAGAGCCTGTCGAAGAAGCCGACGCGGTCACCGGCGCCAGTAAAGCCAACATCGACCAAGACGGCGCGGCCCAGCTCGCAGCGCAATTGATCGACGACGAACCGGTTAGCCCCGGCACCCCGACCGTCTAACCGCTCCGCCTTACGAGCACGCCGCCTGCCGGCGTGCTCGTATATTATGGCATCTGCCCTTTACCGGCACCGTCCCCCTCCCCCGAAAGAAATCGGAGCGTCGTCCGCCATGCTCGAAAGCGTTCTTGCCATACCCTTCTGGATCGAATTCGCCGGAACCATCACCGGCGCGCTCGCGGGCGCCATCGCCGGCGTGCGTGCGGAATACGACATCTTCGGCACCACCGTGCTCGCCTGCGTCACGGGACTCGGCGGAGGCATCATTCGCGACATCCTGCTCCAAGACTACGGCATCTACGCGTTTCAACATCCCATCCTGTTGCTCGCATGCGCTGTGGCGGGCGGTCTCGTCTTCTATTTCCATAAGCTCGCCGACGCCTTCGACTGGGTCATGGACTTTCTGGACAACCTGTCGGTCGGCCTGTGGGCGGTCGTATCGGTAGGCAAGGGCCTTTCGGCGGGCCTGGCCATCATTCCATCCATCATCTTGGGCACCATCACCGCCGTCGGCGGCGGCATCAGCCGCGACGTGCTTATGGCGCAGCGGCCCGTGGCTTTCCAGGCGGGAACCCTCTACGGAACGGCTTCGCTATTCGGATCGACCGCTTTCGCGCTCATGAAACAGAACGACGTGCTAGGCGACTACGCCGCCATCACCTGCGTCGTCTTGGTCATGGCCATCAGATATGCCTCTGAGTTCTTCGGTTGGCGCACCAAGCCCGCCCAAGACTACAGCGACAAGGTGATCGTACCCGTGAAAAAGGTCGCCCACGTAGCAGCACGCCCCGTGAAAAAAGTCGTGCGCAACGCGGTCGACAAGCGCATCGTCTCGTCGCCCGAGCCGCAGCTCCCCCATCATGAAAAAGCCGCGCATCGCATCAGGCTGCGCGCCGAAGCGCAAGCGCGCATGGCGCAAAGCATCAACGCCGGAGCCTCCGCTTCGCCCAGCAAGGCCGCGCAAGTCACGGGCGAATACGCCCCTCATCGCGAACCCGCCAGCACCAGCAGGTCGAATCAGCAAACGCCGAAGGAATAGGCGCGCTACGAAAAGCTCCGCACGCCCGAAAGGCGTACGGAGCCTGAAATGGAAATATACAGAAACGATGCCTACGCCTCGGACGGCACGAACGTATCGCGGTCGGGCGCGAAGCTCTGCATGGCCTTGATGGTGCGATCGAACAACTCGTCGAGCTCCCAACCCAGCATTTCGGCGCCGGAGCGGATCACATCGCGGCTGACGCCTGCGGCGAAGCGCTTATCCTTGAACTTCTTCTTCAGAGACTTCACTTCGAAATCCATCACGCTCTTCGAGGGGCGCATGACGATCGCGGCGCCGATCAAACCCGTCAGCTCCTCGGTTGCGAACAAGATCTTTTCCATCTGCAGCTCAGGACGCGGCAGCTCGGTATTGAAGTCGGAAGTATGGCTCTGGATGGCACGAATCAGCTCGGGCGTGCCGCCTGCGGCCTCGATCAGCGGCGTAGCGTAAAGCGTATGCATCTCGGGCTCGTCATCGTGCTCTTCCCAATCAAGATCGTGCAGAAGGCCGACGATGCCCCAGAACTCTTCGTTCTCAGGATCGAACTCGCGCGCGAAGTAGCGCATGGTCTGCTCGACCGTTTCGCCATGCTCGATATGGAACGGATCTTTGTTGTGCTCGCTGAGCAGTGCGAAGGCATCTTCGCGCGTCATACCCGCATCAAGTGTCGCCATGGGTGCATCCTTTCGGTCATATTCCATCCGCCCGCACCGCCGCGCGGCGAGCGGACCCTGAAAACACGAAAGGCGTCCGAACCCGACCTTATAGCGCCTCGGAGAGAAGCGCCGTACCTACGGCAGAGTTCAGACGCCTTTCTTCCTTCACCCGGTGATGAAGGAGGCTTAACGCATACGATTGTACCGCGCCGACGCGAACAGCGTCAAACGGCCGGGCCTACAGCGTCACGCCGAGAGCCGTCATCGCGCCGCCCACGACGATACCGACGACCAGCAGGCCTACGACGATCGCAACGTTGTCGCGCATCGGACGATTCGTGCGCAGAAGCACCAGCAGACCCACGCCGGCACTTACAAGCAGGCCGCCCATCATGGCGCCCGCGCCCAGCGTGCCGTCCAAGTACAGCTCGGTGATGGCGACCGACGCCGCGCAATTGGGAATCAGGCCGACCACCGACGCCGCCACGACGGACAGCCACGGATTGCCCGCCATGAACGATGCGATGACGTCCTCGCCCACGGCGTCCATGACGACCTCAAGCAAAAGCGTGATCAAGAAGATGAACAGCGTGACCTGGACAGTATGCTTCAAAGCGCTTTTCGCGATGGAAACGCCCGCGTGATCGTGCACGTGCTCCTCATCGTGCTCATAATCGTAAGCAAGTTCGGGCTGCTTCTCACAAGCGGCGCAATCCCCGTTGCAGTGGCATTTATCGCGCTCGCACAGCTCGTGGATGCACAGATGCTCGCGATCTCTGCGCATGGCGTGGAGCGCCGCATCTATCGCGAATCCGACAGCCATGCCGACGACCGCTTTGATCGCCAGCACCTTCACGACCAAGGCCATGGGGGCCTGTTCCGCGATCAGGATCGGCAGCATCTCGTCGCTCGTGGAAAGAAACACCGCGAACAACGTGCCCAGCGTGACCACGCGTGCGGCGTAAAGCGTCGAAGCAGCGGCCGAAAAACCGCACTGGGGAACGACTCCCAGAAGCGCGCCGATCGCAGGGCCCGCCTTACCTGCTTTGCGCACGGCGGCCTCGCTCGCCTTGCCCGCATGATGCTCGAGCGCCTCCATGGCAAGGTAGGTCACGAACAGGAAAGGAACGAGCTTAAGCGTGTCGAGAAACGCATGCTCGAGCGCATGCATGAGTATTTCCATCAAGACCTTCTTTCGGTTTCGCGGCCGCTTCGGCCGAGATGCGCCTTGCACAAGACGCATCTCCTGGTCGCGTGGATTCTATTTCGTGCAGAAGCACCGAATATTACCATAGGGTAACTTTTCGTGCTAGCCTTTCCATCGGCGCGGATGACCCGTGCGCGACTTGATGCGCTTGGCCTCCTCGACGCGTTTCTTCGCCGTCTGAACCTCGTCGCGCAAGCGAATATAGCTCTCGAAGCGTTCGCGCGGCAGGCTTCCCTCCTCCACGGCACCGCGAACCGCGCATCCCGGTTCGGCGCCATGGCGGCAATCCGAAAAGCGGCAGCATCGCGCAAGCTCTTCGATGTCGGAAAACGCGACGTCGATGCCCGCATCGGAATCCCATAGGGCAAGGCCGCGAATGCCCGGCATGTCGATCACGCGCCCGGCGCCTGGAATGCGCACGATTTCGCGCGAAACGGTGGTGTGGCGGCCTTTGCCGTCGCCTTCCCGCACAGCGCCCGTCGCCTGAACCTCGTCGCCCACCAGCAAGTTCACGAGACTCGACTTTCCCACGCCGCTCTTGCCCAGCAGAATGGCGATTTCGTCTGGAGCGATGCAGGCGCGTACCGCCTCGACGCTTGCCGGGTCTTCCGAAGAAACGACCAGGACGCGCGTGCCCTGCGCAACGCGCTCCACCAGGCCGCGCACCTGCTCGAGGGCCTCGGCGCTTTCGGCCTGGTCGGCCTTCGTCAAAAGCACCAGCACTTCGGCGCCGCTTTCATGGGCGAGCACCAGCTCACGCTCGAGCCTGCGCACGTTGAGATTCGCGCACGGCTCGGCCACGAACACCTTGTCGAAATTGGCGGCCAGAACCTGCTGCTCCATACGCTCGGTAGGATCTTTGCGCACGAAGGCGTTGCGGCGCGGAAGCACTTCTTCGATGATGCCTTTGTCATGCCCCTCGGGAACCGATATCTCCACCGAGTCGCCGCATGCCGCACGCACGTCGGCACCCTTCACCAGCGCAGTGGCGTGCTCGCACCGATACCGTGCGCCATCTTGCGTTTCGACCAGAGGATAGCCTCGGTCGAGCTTCACAACGATTCCCCGCATTAACGAGACCTTTCACGTACGTACCAAAACATCAGCATAAGAAACGCGCCCGCCGTCAGCGCCACGAAGGCCGGGAAGAACGCATGGATATCGAATTCGTCGGGATGCTCGAACCCTTGGTCCTCCACGACGACCGACGTCGCGTGGATATCGCTTTCGCCTTCGTGCTCGCTGCATGCCAGATTGAATACGCCTTGGACGCGCAGCCACGAACCCGTTTTGCCATACGCGCCGTACATGTCGATTTCGGCGGCGTCCTCCCGGCGCATGACCACCGACACCGACGAGTTGGACGCGACGTCGGCAAGCGTCACCCATACCAGGTCGGACGATCCATCCGCCATGCGAATAGCCTCGCCCACCGCCTCGCCGCGCACCTGGACCGTCTGCCCGTTGTAATACGAATCGGCGCCGGCAAGGTCGGCGATGGCTGCGTCGTAAAGAAACGACGTATCGGAAACCTGGCCGTCGTTGACCTCGTTCCCTATAGCATCGAGCGGCGTAGGCTCTTCCTCGGGTTCGGCCGCATCCTGCCGCCCCTCGAGACCCGCAGAGCCCGCATGCTCGGCATCCGGCGCCTTGTCATCCGAGGCTTCGGCCCCGGCAGAGACCACCGACCCCTGAGACGAGCCGTCGCCCTCCGCGGCCGACGCCGCGGGCGCGCAAAGCATCAAGCCGAGCGCAAAGGCCGCAGCCCAAACGCAAACGCGTCTACGAACCCTAGCGGACACGGCGATTCCTCCTTCGCGGCCTGAACGATGCAACGATCGACACCAGCAGGGCGATCAGCGTCACGTACTCGAGACGTCCGGCCCACATGTCGAAGATATAAAGCAGCTTGAGCATGTCGGGCATCCCAGGCTGGATGATGCCGCTCGACATGCCGATGTTGGATACCATGGAGACCGACTCGAACAGCGACGTGGCGGCATCGTAGCCGTATGCCACCGTGGCGATCGTCGTGACCAGGAACATGATGCCGTAAAGCATGAACACCGCCAGGTTCGCACGAACCAGGTCGGTATTAAGCGGGCGACGCCCCACATGGTAATAGGTGACTACCTGGCGAGCCGACGCAGGCGCAAGGAGATCCTTGATGTACGCGACCAATTCCTTAGCGAGAATACCGACGCGCATCACCTTGATACCGCCCGTGGTAGAACCCGCCGATCCGCCGATAGCCATGCAGAACACGATGATGAGCAGCGCGCCGCTCGAAACCACCGTGGTCATCTGATTCACGCTGATGGTCTGGAATCCCGTCGACGAAAATGCCGCCACCACGGTGAACACGCCGCGACGCAGCAACGTGGGCAACTCGTCGTAAAGGTTCGCCGTGCACAGGGCCGCCACGAACGCCGCCACCACGATCGAAAGCCAGATAGCCAGCGTACGGATCTCGATGTCTTTGAAGAAGTGGTCGATGCGGCCCTTCCATACCTCGCTATGCAGCGTGAAGTTGATCGAGCCCAGCAGGATGAGAATCATGACCACGAGCTCGATCAATCCGCTGTGGTAGTACAGGATGCCGGGACTCATCGACGTCATGCCGCCCGTATTGAACGACGCCACCGACAGCCACAGGCCGTTGAAGAACGCGCGCAGGGGCTCCATGCCGATGAAGAAGCACAGCAGCGAAAGCACCACGGTGCCGATGATGATGAAAGCCGCCGAAAAGCGCACGATGAAGCGGGCGGTCTGCATGATGTTGGGAATCACGTGCTCGCTTCGGCCTTCGGACGAATACAACGAGGAATCGACCGCGCGGCCGAACAGGCCCAGCGAAAGAGCGATCACGACGACGCCTTGGCCTCCGATGCACTGCATCGTGAAGCGCCACATGTTGTCCGCGATCGCCATGTGATTGATGTCCTGCGCAACCGACGCCCCGGTCGTGGTCCATGCGCTCATGCATTCGAACACCGCATCGAGATACGATCCGAAATGGCCGGAAAGCGCCATGGGCACAGATCCGAGCAGCGTAAGCACGAGCCATGCGAAGCCGGTCACCGCCAAAGCATGCTTCGGCGATAGCTTGCCCGGCTGCACCAGGCACATGCGCAAAAGCGATCCCACGATAAGCGCGATGCCGACCCCAAGCAGGTAACGCGACGCCGCCGACCACTCGCCGACAAGGCATGCGACAGCGAAGGGGACGCACTGGGCGACCGCCAAAAACAACACGAGAACGCCGAGGTAGTGGGCGATGACGCGGAAATCATACAGGGTGAATTTCTGCCACATGTCCCGCTACCCTATCAAGGCCTTCACGACGATGACGACGATGCCCAGCCATATGACGAACAGCACGATGGCGGCTATGACGATGCACACCGCAGTGAGCGGCGCCTTAAGCGCTTGCCACCATTCTCTCTTGACGATGTTCGTCTGCACGACGGGCCTTTCTAAAACGTATTGCAGTCAATCCGCAGATTATACGTCAAGCTCGACCGACACGGGGCAATGGTCGCTTCCCATGACATCCGCATGGATGGAGGCGCCGCTCACCGCGTCGCGAAGGGCTTCGCTCACCAGGAAATAGTCGATACGCCACCCTGCATTGTTCTTGCGCGCGTTGAAGCGATAGCTCCACCAGGAATAAGCGCCGGCAAGGTCGGGATTAAGCATGCGGAAGGTGTCCACGAAACCTGCATCCAACAGGTTCGTGAACTTCTCGCGCTCCTCGTCGGAAAAGCCCGCATTCCCGCGATTGGGACCGGGATTCTTCAGGTCGATTTCGTTGTGGGCGACGTTGAAGTCGCCGCACATCACGACAGGCTTGGGATCGGACTTTTCTTGGCCTGACGTGCGCGGCAGCTCCGCGGTGCACACATGGCCTTCGCCCACGGCCGGCTCCTGCATGGGCACGCCGGCAGGAATCGTCCCCGCCTCGAGACCCTTGCAGAAATCTCGAAAAGCATCGTCCCATGCCATACGATGGTCGATGCGAGCCAGCTCGTTCTGAGCGTTCGGCGTGTATACGTCGACGAACCAGAACGTCGGGAACTCGAGCGCCACGATACGGCCCTCGTCATCGAGCTCGGGCACGCCCAGGCCGTGCAACGCACGAAGCGGCTGCTCGCGACAGAATACCGCGGTGCCGGAATAGCCCTTGCGCTCGGCGTAGCTCCAGAACTGGAAATATCCGGGAAGGTCGAGGTCTATCTGGCCTTCCTGCAGCTTCGTCTCCTGCAGCGCCACGATATCGGCATCAAGGTTCTCGAACGACTCGCCGAAGCCCTTCTTCACGACGGCACGCAGGCCGTTCACATTCCATGAAACGAAACGCATCAGCGCCTCCTTTTCTCTCCGTTTCGATCGCATTATCGCGCATCGATCGCGACGCAGCCGGCGCCCCGAAAGGCAGCAAGCGAAACCCACGAGAAAGGCACGCCGGAACCTCCGACGTGCCTTTGAAACAAGAACCGCGGCGTGTGGCGGTTTTTCGCATGGCCGACTACTCAGCCCGACCGGCCTTGCTCGCCGAGCCCTTCAGGCTCGAAAGGCCATGCAGGATCTTCTCGTGCATCACCAGCGCAACGACGGCGATCACAGCCGCCGCTGCGAACAAGACGATGCTCTGAGTGTAGTCTCCCTCGATCAGGCCGGCCGCCCCGAACGTGGAAATGAGAATTCCCGGGATGCGGCCCACGTTCGCGAGGAACAGGAAATCGCGCATGCCCATATTGGTGAGCGGCACGAGGTACGTGAACACATCCTTGGGAAGGCCGGGAATCAAGAACAGCACGAACACCATGACGTCGAGCTTCTCGCTCTGCTCGAATTTCTCGAGCTTGCCCATCCACTTCTCGGGGATCATCGCGCGAACGAACGGAGCCCCCAGCTTATGCACCACGACGAAAATGAACGCACTCGAAACGATACAGCCTACGAGCACGATCAACGCGCCGCCCCACGGTCCGTACATCATGCCCGCCGCTATCTGCACCACCTCGCCGGGTATGAAAGCGACAACGATCTGGAGAAATTGGAATCCCAGAAGCATGAATACGCCGCCGACTCCTGCATTCTGCACGTCTTCGACCACGCGTTCGAGACCGCCCGGCTCGGTCAGCTCGGCGATCATGGGCGCAATCGCGACGCAGGCCACCGCCATGAGCACGAAAAACGCCGCCAGGCCTCCGAGCTTGAACAGGTCGGCCTTGGTGAGACGCGCGAAAGCGGGTTTGGTCGATACGGGAACCTCGAAACGCTCTTCGAATTCATCCCTTCGCTCCTCGCGCCGCTCCGAGAATTCGTCACGGTATCCTTCGAGCCGTTCTATTCCGGAACGAAGCTTTTCCGTTGCGCCAGCGTTTTTCACCACGAGACCCCACCGATCGATTCGAATTGCAGAACGCGCCTATTCATCGTCGTAGCGCGCCTTGTCGTACTCCTCTTTGAAAGCCGCGAACATGCCCGTGACCGACGATTTCTTCGAAGGCTCAGCCTTCTTCTTGACGGCGGGCGCCGCTTCGCGCTCTCCGTCGTCGGCTTCGTCCGTTTCGTCGACGGCGGATTCCTGCACGGAACCGCCCTCGTCGGCATGGCGCGCCTTGTCGTACTCTTCCTTGAACGATGCGAACATGCCAGACACGCCCGGTTTGCCGTCGTCATCCACAGAAGCGGCATTCTCGGGGGCTTCGTCGCGGTCGATCGCTTCGACGGCTTCGTCGCCCTGCTCGAGTGCTGCTGTGGAATCGCCGTGTCGCGCCTTGTCGTACTCTTCTTTGAACGACGAGAACATGCCCTTGCTGGCGGCAACCTGCTTGCCGACGGCATAGGCCCCTTCGTTGATGGCCTCGCCTGCCACATGCGTGACTTCTTGCACCTTCGGCTTGGCCTTCTCGGCGGCCTCATGCACTCGTTCCTTGGCGCGCGCCGTGAACTCGCCCGCCGATTCGGCCCATCCGCCTTCGGGGGAAAGCTCCCACACCTCGTCGGAAACCAGAATGGCCCCTTTGAATTCGACGGCCTCGCCGGCATCGCGCGTGTCTTCTTTTACCGCAAGCGTCGCACCCATGCCGCGCTTGAAGCCCTTGATCAGCTCGGCAGGAACCTCCAAGGTTCCGAGCAGGTATTTCGCCGTGACGCCGTTAGAGGCCTCGACGCTTTTGATTTCGCCCGTAGCAAGCGAGAAGGAGATGTTTCCGACATAGCCGACCGCCGTTCCATCGGCCGTCATCAGGGGCATGCCCTCCCAGATGACACATGAATCCCAGTCGATGCCCATACGTCGGCAGGCCGCGGGACCGGTCATATCGCCGTCCTCTTTCACCACGATGCGACCGTCGGACAGATCGAAACCGCCCAATGCGACGAACAGGTCCTTGCGATGGAACATCCACAACAGGTCGGGGCGCTTCACCATAAACCCGACGCAGCGTTTCTCGGTCGGGTGGAAGACGCACGACTTCACCCTGCCGATACGTTTGGTACGGCGTTTTCCGCCGAACACGCGCATCTTGTGCATGTCGTTGCTGGTGACCATTTTCTTTCGCGCCATGAAAACCCCTCGTCACAAGGAGGGCCGGCTGAGCCGGCCCTCGAATTTATCCGTGCGCGCCGATGCGCTTTTATTCGGCCTTGCCTTCCGCCTGAACGGGAGCGGCCTTCTCCTCGGCGGTCTCGACGACCTCGACGGCCGGCTCCTCGACGACGGGCTCCGCCACGACATCGGCGACCTGCTCGACGGCAGGGGCCTTGGCATCGGAACCCGCGATGGCAGCGGCCGCGGCCGTCACCTTCTGCTGAGCGGCGTCGACGACTTCGTTGACCTTCTGAGCCGCCACCGGAACCTTCTCGGCCACGACCGCATGCGCGGCCTCGGCGTTCTTGGCAACCTGCGCGGCGATGCGCTCCCTGGCCGCGTCGATCTTCGCACGCAGCTCGTCATTCTTCTCGGAGAATGCCGGCTTCACGGTTTCGGCAGTGCTCTGAACGCGCTGAGCGGTTTCCTGCACACGCTGGGCGGCGCCGTCATACGCCTGCTTTCCCATTGCCGTGACATCGGTGTAGACCGTTTGCCCGGCAGCGACGGCCTGATCGTAGGCACGATGGCCGGAAGCAACGGCTTCGCTGTAGAATTCCTGGCCGCGCTCGGCCGCCTGACCTCCGAGCGTCTGCGCCTGGCCGAATGCGGCCGAGGCCTTGTCGGCGACGAGAGCCCTGGTCTCGACGCCCTTGCGCGGAGCACACAGCAGCGCGACGCCCGCACCGACCAAACCGCCCACGATGAATGCACCGAATTTCTTAGCCATTGCAGCCTCCCATCTCGCGCCGAAGACGCCTGGTTCAGGCATCGAGCGCAGCCTTTCTTTGTCGGCCATTATAGAAGATTCCACCGCCTGCGGTGCTTTCGTTGACGTTACGTTTCCGCATCGGCAGCATACCGTCGAACTTACGCACGATTACGCCGCGCTCCATCCGTCATGCGTCGCGCAAAGCCTCATTCAACCACTCCTGCGCGGTCTTGAACGCCTGCAATGCCACCAGGTCGTCCGAATAGCTCACCTCGACGCGAGCCCGAAGACGGCGGCGATCCGTCCACGAGGTCTTGCCGACATACGACGCGCTTTCGCGGCCGTCCAGACGCACCTGCTCCTCTATCACCATATGCTCGAGCAAATGAGGAAGCGACGTGTCGTCCGCGACCGCCGAAAACGTAGGCCCCTTGTCGTTCACGCATGAATGGCGCAGCAGGTGGGGGAAACGCCCCAAGGCCTCGACGACAAGCGACGGCGTGGTATACGCGCAGCGCTCGCTACCCACACGGACCTCGGCAATCACGCGGTCGGGGCGAATCGTCATGTGCTCGATGGAAATCGCCCTGTCGGAAAAATCCCGCGGCGGCCGGCTACGCTGCTCCATCGGAGGCCTCGCCTTCTGTCGACGCAGCATCGGACGATTCGCCTTCGGCCTGCTCCTGGCTGTCGACGGCAGACTCGGCGGGCCCGCGATGAGGCTCGGCGGCCTCGTCGTCGGACACCTTGACCAGCGCGACCACGCCGTCTTTTCCGCCTTCGCCCTCTTCGATCACCAGACCCTTGCGGTCGGAGGAGAATCGATACGCCCCCGCACCGCTCAGGTCGTCGAACGAAAACGAAATCGTCTTTTCCCAGGTATCGAGTTCATAGTCGTACTCGAGCGCATCCGGCATCTTAATGGAAGAGCCATCGATGACCACGGTCATCGACCCGTCCGCAACCTGCCATTCGCCGCGTATATCGGCGGCATCGTCGTAACGCAGATAGGCATTCCAGAACAACAGCCCGCTCACGATCGCAACGATGAGGAAAATCGAGGCGGCGACAGCCCATGCGACTTTGCGCTTTCGACCACGCACGATCGCCTTCTCCCGCTCGGTCGCCTTACGCGAGGTGCTGCGGCGGCTTTCGGGAAAGCCGGGCGCCGCATCCGTGACCAAAGCAGGAGGAAACCCCGCAGGAGGCTGCGCAGGGGCGTCTTCGATCCGGGGACGGCCCGCGCCTCGGCGAAGCGCCTTCGCTTCCGCACGCCTGCGCGGCCCCTTCTTCGCGGAAGAGGCGTCGTCTCCGAAATCGCCCAGGTCGAAAAAATCGGCAGGCTCTTCACGACGCGGAGCGTCGGCGGATTGCACGGGCGCGGAAGGCGGCACGTCGTCGTCGGGTCGATCGCGCATATCATCGGCGGGAGATTCATCCTTGCCCTTGCGAATCGAAGATATACGGTTCAGCAGCTTTGATCCGCTACGCGCCGGGGAGGCCTTCTTGTCGGATTCGATATCGGAAGCGACGGACGCCGATACGGGCGACGCTTCGCTTTGCGCAGAAGGCGTCGCAAGACCATCATGCGTCGCCGCGCCCTCCGCGGCGGCGACGTCTGCTTCCTGGTGCGAAAACCGCCCCTGGGCACGCTTCCTGCCCTTCACCGAAGGACGCTTATCCGATGACGTCATATTCACTCCGCCCGTTAATCCGCATATCCAGACCGTTAACGCCCGCACCATGCGCCGCCGAGCAGCGACGCCACGTCATCGGGCGAAAAACTCCATCCGCTTTCGTCGCGATCGACGACGACGAGGGACGATTTCGAACGCGCCTTCACGCTATCGAAGGCACCAAGCAAGGCCTCCTTCACATACGCCTTGTACGACTCGGCATCTTCGTAGTTCAAAGCCGCACCCGCAAGCCTCGCGGCGAATACGTCCGCCTGCTCGGAGAAGCTCTTCGAAGAGACCTTCGCCTCGACCCAGGCCTTGTCTCCGTATACGTCGACGGCCTCGACTTCGAACGAAAGGCCGACCCTCAACTTCGCGGTCAACTCTTCGGCAGAAATCCCCAGGTCGGAAAAACGGTACGACGAGTCAGGGTCGATGCCCGCATCGTAGTCGGCCATGAAACGTTCCACGTAGGCGCTCAATACGCCGTCTTCGTCGGCGGCGACGGCGGCAAGCTGCGCCGAAAGGGCCTCCTCCGCCTCGGACGCCTCGGCCGAAGGCGATGCATTCGTCGACGCGGCCGCAGGCCTGGAATCGATGGTTCGGTCATCGGCGGGCTTCGATTCTTCGCTCAAACCGACGGCCAGCGCGCCGACCGCGACGGCAAGGGCCGCTGCGCAGGCCGCCGCGGCGACGAGCGCGCCGCGATGGCGAGGGCGCCTTTCGGCAGCCGTTCCGTCGCCGTCCGAAGCAGGGCGTTTACGCGTCATGCGCGATGGAGGCAAAGCCCCTCCGCGATCGAGCAAAGGCGCGTCGGCCCGATCGCCTTCATCGTGCGCAGCCACCTGCTCGTACGGTGGAGGAGGCGCCGGAAGCGCCCCGCCTTTCCGCTCTTCATCTTTCACGCCGCACCTCCCTTGCCGCAAAGCGGCGTCCAAAACGCCCCCGATAAAACGATGGACGCCCGAAGCGCCCATCGCATGAATACTTCCTCGGTTCCGCCCTGTCGGCGAAAACCTTACGCCTCAGGCGTGATGTACTCCAGGCCGCCCATGTAGGGGACGAGGACGGCAGGAACCTTGATGGTGCCGTCGGGCTGCTGGTAGTTCTCGAGAATGGCCGCCATGGTACGACCCGCCGGCAGACCGGAGCCGTTCAGCGTGTGAACGTAGCGAGATCCCTTGAAATTGGCGGGGTCGCGATATTTGATGTTCGCACGACGCGCCTGGAAATCGCCGCAGTTCGAGCAGCTGGAGATTTCCTTGTAGTCGTTGTAGCTGGGCAGCCAAACCTCGATGTCGTAGGTCTGACGGGCGGAAAAGCCCAGGTCGCCCGTGCACAGGCTGATAACGCGGTACGGAAGCTCGAGCTGCTGGAGCAGATACTCCGCCTCGGCCGTCATGCTCTCGAGCTCTTCATCGGAAGTCTCGGGCGTGGCGAACTTGACCATCTCGACCTTGTCGAACTGGTGCTGGCGGATGATGCCGCGCGTGTCGCGGCCTGCAGAGCCGGCCTCTTCGCGGAAGCACGGCGTGAATGCGGTGTATCGCTTCGGCAGGTCGGCGGCGTCGAGGACTTCGTCGGCATGCAAGTTGGTCAACGTGACTTCGGCCGTGGGGATGAGGAACTGGTCCTCGCCCACGTGGTAGGCGTCGTCTTCGAACTTGGGCAGCTGGCCGGTGCCGAACATGGTCTGGCGCTTCACCACCACGGGCGGCCACCATTCCTTGAAACCGCGGCTCACGTGGGTGTCGATGAAGTAATTGATCAGGGCGCGCTCGAGGCGTGCGCCTGCGCCGCCCAGCACGGTGAAGCGGCTGCCGGAAAGCTTATTGCCGCGCTCGAAGTCGAGGATGTCGAGGTCGGTGCCAAGGTCCCAGTGCGCCTTGGCCTCGAAGCCCTCGGCGGCGAAATCGCGCGGCGTGCCCCAGCGGCGACGCTCGGGGTTCTCGGTCTCGTCCTTGCCGACAGGCGTCGCATCGCAGGGGATGTTCGGGCTGCCGACCAGAATGTCGTTCATTTCGGCGTCGATGGCCTCGCGCTCGGCGCTGGCGGCCTCGAGCTTCTCGTTGATCGCGCGCACTTCTTCTTTCGCGGCCTCGGCGGCTTCTTTCTCGCCCTTGCCCATCAGCGCGCCGATTTCCTTGGAAGCCTTGTTGCGGCGGGCCTGGAGAGCCTCCTCTTCGGCGATGGCCGCACGACGCCTTTCATCCAGCTCTGAGAACTTCGCAGCATCCCACGGGAAGTTGCGATTCGCCATCGCCTGGGCGACGGCTTCTTGATTCTCGCGAACGTAGCGGATGTCCAGCATGTCTTTGCTCCTTATCAAGCCGATCGGTTACGGCGCGCACGACCGCGCCGCCGCATGCCGCGCACACGGAAGCCCGCGGAAAAGCGCGCCCCGCCTCCTGCGTCCCCGCAGGCCGCGACTCATTGCGAATATCGAACCAGTATACCCCGGCGCCCGGGCGGCACGCACGGTCCTCTTCCCTATTCATCGCGACAACAAAGTGAAAACTCCCATCGAAACGACGCTCTTTATGTCGGGTTGTTTGCGGCGTCGGGCTTTTCGTCTAAAATCATGCCGACAGAACACGCGGCGCAACGCCGCCTTCCCGCATGCGGCGCGCAAAGCCGGCGCCGCCCTATGAAAGAGACGCCATGGATTTCGGATCGCTGTACCACTTCTTCTTCGAGACCTTCGCCGGCATCGGACTGCTGATCGGCGGCGGGCTCGTCATCTCCGTCAT
>USLD01000014.1 GCA_900555495.1 uncultured Slackia sp.
TTGGGAGAAAGTAGGCGGGAACGAAGGCAGAAGGAAAGCACTCGCGCAAAACGAATACGACCCGCCCCGCCTTCCGGCGAGACAGGCCGTAAACTCCTTGTCTCATTGTCGATATTGCCTCGCGCGATTGGCATCGCTCTGCACAAGGCGGGCCTTGCGCACTCGAGACTACCTTGCGCTCAGCGCCACCCTGCGCGAGCGACCATCGCCTCGCACGTGAAACCCTACTTTGCCAGCGCCCCCTTGATCAGGCGGCCGATCTGCACGATCGCGGTAGGAGCGAACGCCAGGCCGATGATCTGGACGAACTGCATGCCCGTCAGCGGAGCGACCGAGAACGCGCTCTGCAGGAACGGGACGAACAGGACCAGCGCCAGCAGGACGAAGCCGCCCAGCCACGCCAGCGGGACCCATTTATTGGTGAACAGGCCCAGCTTGAAGATGGACTCCTCGCCGCGGCAGTTGAAGCCGTGGAACAGACGCGCCAGCGCGAGCGTCGCGAACGCCATGGTGGACGCGAGGGCCGCGCCGCCGGCGTTAAGACCCAGGAAGAACGCCGTCATGGATGCCGTCGCGATCAAGGCGCCGTGCCAGACGACCTTGCGCGCGAGCGGAGCGTCGAGGATCGATGCCTTGGGGTCGCGCGGCTTCTGGTCGAGCAGGCCCTTGCGCGCGGGTTCGAGCCCGAGCGCGATCGCAGGCAGGCTGTCGGTCAACAGATTGATGAACAGCAGATGCACCGGCGCGAACGGCACGGGCAGCGCCATGAGCGACGCGAACAGCACGGCCATGATGCCCGCCATGTTGCCCGACAACAGGAAGTGAATCGAGCTCTTGATGTTCGCGTAAATGCTACGTCCGTTCACCACGGCCTTCACGATGGTGGCGAAATTGTCGTCGGCAAGTACCATGGAGGCCGCATCCTTGCTGACCTCGGTGCCCGTGATGCCCATGGCCACGCCCACGTCGGCGCGTTTGAGCGCAGGAGCGTCATTCACGCCATCGCCCGTCATGGAAACGATGCAGCCGCGGCGCTGCCATGCCGACACGATGCGGATTTTATGCTCGGGAGACACACGCGCATACACCGACACCTTAGGCAGGATTTCGTCGAGCTGCTCGTCGGTCATGGCGTCGAGTTCGGTGCCTTCGAGCGCGATGTCGCCGTCTTCGAAGATGCCGACGCTACGGCCGATCGCGGCCGCCGTGACCTTGTGATCGCCCGTGATCATGACGGTGCGGATGCCGCCGCGTTTGGCGTCGGCCACGGCCTGGGCGCTTTCCAGGCGCGGCGGGTCCACCATGGCGGTCAGGCCGACGAACGTGAAGTCGCGTTCGTCATCGAAAGTCACATCGACGGAATCGACGGGACGATTCGCGAACGCCAAGACGCGCAGGCCCTGGCGCGAAAAGTCGTCGTTGGCCCGGGCGATGCGTTTGCGCATCTCGTCGGTCATCTCGACGTCGCCGTCGGCCGTCATCATACGCACGCAACGGGCGAGCAGCACGTCAGGGGCGCCCTTGGTCAACATGAAAAGCGATCCATCCACTTCGTGCACCGTGCTCATGAGCTTGCGGTCGGAATCGAACGCGAGCTCGCCCAGGCGCTCGTAGGCGGCGCGGGCATCCTCTTCGCGCAGACCGTGCGCGTCGCCCCAATCGACCAGCGCGATTTCGGTGGGATCGCCCACCGCGGCGCCGGTCTCTTCGTCGGTGGTGGCGTCGCTTGCCAGAAGGCCCACGCGTATCAGACGCAAGGCGACCGGGTCGCTCGTCGAAGCGTCGGCGGCTTCGACCTCCTTGCCGTCGAACCAGGCCTTGACCACCGTCATCTTGTTCTGCGTCAGCGTGCCCGTCTTATCAGAGCAGATCACGCGCACCGAACCCAGGCTCTCGACGGCCTTGAGGTCTTTGATGATGGCGTTTTCCTTGGCCATCTTCTGCGTTCCCATGGCGAGCACGATGGTGACGATCGAGCTAAGCGCTTCGGGGATGGCGGCGACGGCCAGAGCCACGGCGAAAAGCAGCGAATCCATCACGGGCATATGGCTTCGGAAGATGGACAGCGCGAACACGAGCACGCACACGGCCAGAACCGCCACGGCGAGCTTCTTGGAGAAATCGTCGAGGTTCTGCTGAAGCGGCGTCTTGCGCTGCTGCGTCTGATTCATAAGGTGGGCGATATGGCCGATTTCGGTCTGCATGCCCGTGCCCGTGACCACCATGAGGCCGCGGCCATATGTGACGAGCGATCCCGAAAACGCCATATTCTTCTGGTCGCCCAGAGCGACGGAATCGCCGGACAAGGCCTCGGCGCCCTTCTCGACGGCTTCCGATTCGCCCGTCAACGAGCTTTCGTTCACTTTGAGCGAATAGCATTCCACCAGGCGGCCGTCGGCGACCACCATGTCGCCCGCTTCGAGGAAGACCAGATCGCCCGGCACCACGTCGGGACCTGCGACCTCCTCGCGTGCGCCGTCGCGCAGCACCTTCGCCACAGGAGCCGACATGTTCTTGAGCGCGTCGAGCGATTTTTCCGCCTTCATGTACTGAACGGTGCCGAGCACCGCGTTCAAAATCAGCACGGCGATGATGACAAGCGTGCTTTCCGCATCCCCCGTCAGCATGGAAATGCCCGCCGCGATGATCAAAATGACGACCAGCAGATCCTTGAACTGCTCAAGGAACACCATAAGGACGCTTTTCTTCTTCCCTTCGGCAAGCTTGTTGGGCCCGTGCGCCTCGAGACGCGTGCGGGCCTGCTCGCTCGAAAGGCCGTCCGCCGAGGTGTCGAATTTGTCAAGCACCTGCTGCGCGGACATGCGGTAATACGGTTCAGCCATCGCTTCCCCTTTCTCTCTCTTCCCTATCGCCAGTGTAACGAGGGAGAAACGCGAGCATGACGGCGCGAAGCAATCGTTTCCTTCGTGAAAGAATGCCGTCGGCAACCCGTAGCGAAGCAAGGCGATCCGACAGACGCACGGCTCCGGGGGGGGGCGTCGGATACGCGGAGGGGAAACGCTATTCAGAAGGAGTGCGCCACTGGCAAGGATCGGGCGCGGCGCCCGCGCGGATGCCTTCGATGATAACGAAGAGGCCGTTTTCGAAAGAGCGCTCGGAATAACCCGCTCGCACCGAACGTTTCCAACGGTCGTTAGGCGCGACGATGCGCGTCGAAACGACGCGCCTGCCCGTAAGCATGCCGGGCACACGCGACTCGGTGGCGAAGCGCGCGTTGTCGCCCGCGCCCGAAACCGGCGTCGGCGCCACTCCGCGCTTGGTCGGCTTCTCGCGTTCTTTGCGTTCCTCTTTCTCCTTCTCGCGCTCGACGCGCTGAAGCGAACGCAAGCAGAAGCCGGCGAAAAACGCGTCGGCGATGCTCAGCATTTGAACGGCTATCTCTTCGGGCATGCCCTGCTCCAAATAAATCGCGCGCAGGCGCATCATGTACGGCTCGAGCCCTTCTGAAATGCACGGATCATTGAGCAGACGCGCGAAATGCGGACGGCGCACGCATGCGTGCCGCAGCGAGCGCATCGTGCGCAGCAACGTTTCCTCCCACGGCTCGCCGCGCAATGCACGCGTATCGGCGCTTTCGAGGAAGCGGGCGACCACTTCGTTGAGCAGCGCTTCGCGGGACGGAACGTAACCGTAGACCGCCATGGCGGTCACGCCGAGCTTGGCACCCAGCGCGCGCATGGAACACGCCTCGGGCCCTTCGGCGTCGACGAGCGCGAAGGCCGCGGCGACCACCTGCTGCTTCGACAGCGTGCCCCGCTTACGTTTCGCAGGCGGCTTTCCCTTGCCTTGCTCGGCGGCCATAGCGTCCTCCTTCGACTTCAATTCGCGTATGACTCAAAACCATTCTACCAGGTATGATGTTCTTCTATACGTTGTATAGTTCTGGTGAAGGCCGTTATGCTTGATAGACGGCCTTCACCAGATATTCGACATTGCCCTGAGCACCCGTGATCGGGCTTTCGACCACGCCCTCGATTGCGAATCCGGCAGCGGAAAAAGCCTCTTTCACCTCTTCGACCACGCGCAATCTAACGGCTTCGTCGCGCACGATTCCGCGATCTGTTTCGTCATGGGCGCTTTCGAACTGGGGCTTGATCAGCGCGAGCACCACGCTGCCCTGCGCACACAACGCCGCGAATACCGGCGCCAGACCCGCCAGTCCGATGAATGAAAGATCGGCCACCAAGACGTCGAACGGCGCGCCTAATTCCTCGGGCGAAGCGGTTTTGATATTGGTGCGCTCGAACACCGCAACGCGCGGGTCCTCGCGCAGCTTCCATGCAAGCTGTCCGTAGTTCACGTCGACGCACGCCACGCTGAGCGCCCCCGCCTGCAAAAGGCAGTCGGTGAAACCGCCCGTCGAGCTGCCGATGTCGATGCAGCGCGCGCCTTCGACGTTTTGTTTGAAGGCGTCCAGAGCACCTTGCAGTTTATGTCCGCCGCGGCTGACGAACGCACGCCTGTTGCGCACGAACACATCGGCGTTCTCGCGCACCATCACGGCCGCGCTCGTGGGATACACATCATCGACGCGGACTTCGTGAGCCAGCACGGCGCGCAGCGCCTGGCCGCGATCGTCGAAATAACCCAGTTCGACAAGCAGGTCGTCGAGCCGTAGCTTCTTCGGCTTGACTTTGCGCGCAGGGCGCGGCGTATTCACTTCGCTGGATTCACGATTCGACACGACGGACCTTTCTTCATAATGACGAAGATGCGACATGCGATGCGAACCCGATCGGAACAGGCGGCAAAGCCGCGCACGGCCCGAAGCCGACGCAAAGCCGCAGCACGGCATCTTCGAAAAATCGTTTTTTCTTTCAAGCGATGTCAAAAAACGCATCGCTCATTCGTATTGTAAGCGAGCAACGTTGCAAAGCACACCGAACAAACCGAAGGAGGGCGCCATGCGCATGAACAACCGATACGACGCGCACGCCGCCGCACCATGCCGCCGCAATGTGCACGTCGATCCCGAAATCGAAGCACGACGTCTGGTCGCCACGTATTCGAACCTGATCCTACGCCTTAGCTTCACATATCTGAAATCGACGCACGATGCGCAAGATATCTGCCAGAACGTCCTCATGAAGCTGACCGGACGAAGCGAGCCGTTCCAGAGCGCAGAGCATGAGAAAGCTTGGGTGGTGCGCGCGACGGCCAATGCCTGCAAAGACCTGCTTCGCAATTCCTATCGTCGCACCTCGGCCCCGCTCGAAGCTGCCGCCGACTGCAAAGCGCCCGAAGAGCCCGAGGGAAGCGACGTGCTCGACGCGGTGATGAAGCTCGATGAAAAATACCGCGAATCGATCTATCTGCACTACTACGAAGGGTATTCCATCGCAGAGATAGCCGCTCTCACCGACCGCAGCGCCTCTGCGGTAGCCGCGCACTTGAGCCGCGGGCGCACGAAGCTGCGCTCCCTGCTGGGCGATGCGGCATCCGAGCTAGGCCCCGAACCGAACGACGGAGCCGATGACGACGACCCCGTTGCGAAAAAGCATGCGGCACGAGCGCCGTCGATATTCCGAAAGGCAACGAACGCCGCACATGGCGCAACGCAGTCGCTTTAATGCGATCGCGGTATCCCGCATCCCGTCGCCGACCCGTCGGGCGACGGGACCCTTCCTACCGACCCTCAGTCTCTCTGGAGGCCATCATGTATAAAACGTATCGACAGGCCCTTGATTCCATGGCCTTTTCCGAAGAAGCGTCCGAACGCATGACGAACGATCTGACCCAGGCCATCGCCGAACGCCAGGCGCGCGAGGCAGAAGCCGCTGCCGCCGTGCCCGCACCCGCCGCCACGCAGACGCACGCCACGAACAGGCGCGCACCGCGCTTCAAGAAACGTTGGCAGCTCGTCGCAGCCGCAAGCCTCGCGGGCGCCCTGGTAGTGGGAAGCGCAGGCGCAATCGCCGCGACCGGCACGCTGACGACCGTGAACGGGCTGCTCGACGACATGTTCAACGGCGCGCCGGCATCCACCGAAGTCATCGATGCGATCGGCCGTCCCATCGGCGCATCCGCCACCTGCAACGGCGTCACCGTGACCGCAGACACCGTGGTGGGCGACCGCTACAATTACGTCGTGGTGTTCAGCATCGCACGCGACGACGGCGAGCCTTTCGACGTGACCCCGAACGATGCGGGCACGCTGCCTCTGATGTTCGAAGGTCCGTCGGGCATTCATATCGACTGGATGAACGGCGGGGGCGGAAGCATCCACTTCTACGATGCCGACCCGAACGACAACGCCATTCAGATGGTCGAAAGCATGTCCGCCGACACCTTCAACGGCAAAGGCATCATCGGCAACACCGCTCGCGTACATCTTGAAAACCTCTGCGTACTCGACGACGTAGATGGTCTGCGCACCCTCGTCGAAGGCACCTGGGACCTCAAGTTCACGATGAATTACGACGATACGACCATCGACCTTCCCGCCGGGTTCTCCGTCGATTACAACGGACTGAGCGCCGATATCGAGTCGGTGGCCATCTCCCCCATCGGCATCACCGTCGACTACACGGCGCATGACGTCATGGACTGGCAAGACCAAGACAGCGGCAAGATGTCCGACTGGAACGAAGCCGAAATGGACCGCATTCTGAATCTGCCCATCCTGATTTCTCTGGCCGACGGCACTGTGATCGACGCCACCGAAAGCGGCTCGGCCAGCACGACGAATGACAACGGCACCACGAGCGTCCACAAAACCTACGTGTTCGACGTATTCGCTGCACCTGAAGACATAACGAGCGTCAGCATCGCAGGCGCGGAGGTCTGGTCGCGTTAACGCAATGCCGCATGCCGAGCGACACCGGAACACGGCATTCGAGCGCATAAGAAGGAGGCGACGGAGTTCTGCTCCGTCGCCTCCTTGCGTTGCGATATGACCCAGCGCCCCTAGGCTTCCCTCATGGACGCAAGCTTTTCACGGATGCGATTCGCCATGCTCTCGGCGTCGAGGCCCACTTCCTTATGCAGCAAGGGCACCTTGCCCTGGCTGACGAAACGATCGGGAATGCCGAACGTCAAGATGGGCGGCACTTTCGCGGGCGGGTTGGCGGCCAAATCCTCCAAGATTCCCTCGCCGATGCCGCCTTCGACCACGCCTTCTTCGGCCGTGGCCACCAACGAGCACTCCTCGGCGGCGGCGCGCACGGCGGCTTCGTCGAAGGGCTTGATCCAGCGCATATCGACCACGCGCACGCCGATGCCTTCGGCGGCCAGGATATCGGATGCGCCTTCGGCCTCCTGCACCATGCGACCGAACGCAAGGATAGCCACGTCGTCGCCTTCGCGCGTAGTGCGCGATTTGCCCACCTCGAGAACCTGCGGGGTTTCGGGCAGCTCGACGCCACGGGCTTCGCCGCGCGGGTAGCGCAACGTGACCGGGCCGTGCAGCGAAAGCGCTGTATGCAGCATATGAACCAGCTCGGCCTCATCGGAAGGCGCCATGACCTTCATATGCGGGATCATACGCGTGTACACGATGTCGAACACGCCGTGATGCGTGGGGCCGTCATCGCCCACCAAACCGGCGCGATCGAGACAGAACACCACGTCAAGATCGGGCAAAGCGTTATTGATGATCAATTGATCGACCGCACGCTGCATGAACGTGGAATAAATAGCCACGACAGGCTTCTTGCCGCCGAGGGCAAGGCCGCTGGCAAGCGCCACGGCATGCTCTTCGGCGATGCCCGTGTCGATGAAGCGTTTCGGATATTTGTCGGCGAACTCGTTGAGCCCCGTGCCGTCTTTCATGGCGGCCGTGATGGCCACGATATCCTCGTTGGCAGCCGCCTCGCGCACAAGCGCCTTGCCGAACACGCTCGTATATTTGGGAGCGGCGGACGAGGACTTCTTCACCTCGCCGGTAGCCAGGTCGAACGGGCCCACGCCGTGGAACACATCGGGGCGGCGCTCGGCCGGCTCATAGCCCATGCCCTTCTTCGTGACCACATGCATGAGCACGGGGACCTCGGCGTCGAGCACCACGCGCAACGTGTGTTTAAGCGCCGTGATGTCGTGGCCCGGAACGGGAGCGGTGCACAGAAAGCCCAGCTTTTCGAAAATCATTTCGCCGGGGATGATCATCTGTTTGATCGAATCCTTCACGTTGCGGCCGAAGTCGACCAAGCCGTGACCCCAATCGCCCTGGGCCTCGAGCGCGCTTTGGATGCCGTCGCGGGCCTGGGTATATTCGCGCGATGCACGCTTATGGCCGAGATATTTGGCCAACGCGCCGACGTTGCGCGAGATGGACATCTCGTTGTCGTTGAGGATGACCACCATGGGCGTCTGCAGCTGACCGGCATGATTGAGGGCCTCGAAAGCCATGCCGCCCGAAAGGGACGCATCGCCGATGATCGTAACGATCTTCTCGTCGCTGCCGCGCAGGTCGCGCGCCATGGCAAGGCCGAGCGCCACCGACACCGAGTCGGACGCATGGCCCGAAGGATGCACGTCATAGGGGCTTTCGGATGCTTTCGGAAAGCCCGACATGCCCTTGTATTGGCGCAACGTATCGAAGATGTCCAGGCGGCCGGTAAGCAGCTTGTGAGCATACGACTGATGACCCACGTCGAACAGCAATTTGTCATGCGGGCAGTCGAGCAAGCTGTGGCACGCCAGGGTGATTTCGACCACGCCGAGGCTCGGGGCCACATGGCCGCCGTTTTTCGAAGTGGTCTCAAGGATCTGCTCGCGTATTTCCGAGGCGAGAATAGCAAGCTCCTCATCGGTGAGGAGCTTGAGATCTGCAGGGGACGATATCATGTCAAGAATGCGGTGTTCCATACATCCTGCCTTAGCTTGCGGGTGTTTGCCACGTGACCGGAAGAGGCGTCATCGCGCCTCTTCTCCTGACTCGGCATGATCGCCCTCTTCGATGGTTTCCAGAAGCTCCGTCGCCTTCATACCGAGCTTCACCGCCTCGTCGTATAGATCGAGCGCGGCATCGAGGGGCATGTCGTCGCTGCGCACCTGCGCCGCTATCTCGTCGAGGCGGTCTCTGATGGCAGCGAAACCGAAGCGCGTCTGCTCGTCGGCATCCATGCTACTCGGCGACCTCGTCCGCCTTCGCGGGCTCGGACTGCACCGGCGCGTCGGCCGGGTCGTCTGCGCCTTCGGCCGGCTCCTCTTCGGCAATCTGCGTCGGATCGATGCCGGATTCGCTATCGCGCGCGATGCGGCCCAAGATGCCGTTCACGAAGCGATGGGAATCGTCTTCTCCGCCGAATTCCTTGGCCAGCTCGACGGCCTCGTTGATGGAGACCGACACGGGAACATCGTCCACGTATTTCAATTCGAACGCAGCAAGGCGCAAAATGGATCGGTCGACCACAGGCATACGGTCGATCGCCCAGTTCTGCGAGCTGACGCTGATGATGCGGTCGAGTTGGGTCTTGTGCGAAGAAACCCCCATGATGAGCATGCGCGCGTAATCGCCCATGCCTGCCTCATCGGGGACCAGGCCTTCTTCGACTACCTGGTCGGCCGGCTTGTTCAGAATCTCGCTCTGATACAGAACCTGCAGCGCGCAGCGGCGCGCCAAAGAGCGCTCGTGACGTTTCATCTATTCCCTATCCTTATATACGTGCTATGCGTTATGCCGAGAAGCGGATGCCGTCGACATAGACATCGATCGAAGACACCTTGAATCCGACCTGCGTGACCACGGCATCGGCGACGGCCTGGCGCACCTCGGCTGCGACGGAAGGAATGGGCCTTCCGAAATACACATCGACATGCACGGCGATATCGACGCCCTCAGTCTCGTTCATGCTGACCTCGATGCCTTGGGCGGCCGCGTTGGACACGAAGCGCGAACGAATGCCGGAAAACGTCGAAGAACCAACGCTCGCGACGCCTTCGACCTCTTTAGCGGCGATTGCCACGATGGTTTCCATGACGCCCGGGGCAAGTCCCAAGCCGTCGACATACAACTCTTCGCTCATGACGGTCCTTTCGGCTCGTTGTTGACTAAGCATCCGTTTATTGTACTCCATTCGGCGGCGACCCATGCAATACGCCCGAGTTTCGATCGAAATACCGAACTCGTTCATACGGCGCGCACGGCGGCGTACAATCCATAGCACAGCAGAACAACGGCCCGAGGAGATGCCATGACTACCGAAAATCCCGCCCGTCCCGCCTTCGACCGCGAAGCTCTCGCCGCGCACGCGCTCGAGCTGCACGCCCGCAACTTCAACTGCGCGCAATGCGTCGCCTGCACCCTCGCCCCGTTCGTGAACGCCGACGAACGCGACGTCTTCCGCGCTGCGGAAGGCCTCGGCGGCGGCATGGGCGGCTTCACCGAGACCTGCGGCGCCATCGCAGGCGCGGCCATGGTGGCGGGACTCGCCCGCAGCAACGGCTACGACGACCCCACCAGCAAGCAGGACACCTATGCGCTGACCAAGCAGATGGTCGACCGCTTCCGCGAAACCGTCGGCTCCACGCTGTGCGCAGACATCAAGGCGACCGACGGCGCCACGCCGCTGCGCCCGTGCGACGAGTGCATCGTATTGGGACTCGACCTGGCCATCGATATGCTCGAAAGTATCGAAGGACGCTAGCCCCGCGCAACGCGTCCGCCGACGCCCGCACACGAAAAGGACCCGAGAATGCTCTCGGGTCCTTTCATTTCGCCGCATGACGCGTGCGTCGCGCCTGCCGCAAAACCTGTCCTGATCGGACCTACTTCACCGGCGGGGTGCCTTCGAAGTTGCCGAAGATGGCGTCGATCATGACCAGGGCCTCGCCCTGCAGGTTCTTCACGCCCACGACGCGACGGGCCGGGGTTCCCTCGGGGAAGAACTCCTTATACGCCTCGTTCACGGCGTCCATGTCGGCGAGGTCTTTCACGTAGATGTTCACCTTGACGGCGTCTTCCATCACGTGATCGACGCACTCGATGATGGCCTTGATGTTCTTCAGGGCCTGGACGGCCTGGGCCTTCACGCCGCCGTCGACGAGCTTGCCGGTAGCGGGGTCGATGCCGTACTGGGCGGAGATGTTGTTGTAGTGCGAGAACGCCACGGTCTGCGTGGAAAGGGCGCACTTCGGAGCGGCGTCGGTGTTGTTAGCCTCGAGAATCAGGCCGTGACGGTCTTCGACGGCCTGCGGCGGGGTGCCGTCGCCGTGAGAAACCACGGCCTCGATCTGCACGAGCGCATGCAGAGGCAGGTCGGCGACCTCGACCACGGTGCGGGCCGGCATGTAGGCGACGGCGCGCGCGATGGCGGAATCGGGGAAGAACGTGGTGTAGACCTCGTTCACGGCATCCAGGTCGGCAAGGTCGCGCAGGAACACGGTGATCTTGACGATGTCATCGAACGGAACGTCGACGCTGTTCAGGATGGCCTTGATATTCTTGAGGCACTGAGCGGTCTGGGCCTTGATGCCGCCTTCGACGATCTGGCCGGTGCCGGGGTTGATCGGCAGCTGGGCGGAGATGTTGTTGTAGTGGGAGAACGCCACGGTCTGGGAAGACATCACGTTCATCGGAGCCGCGTGGGTATTGTTGACATACTTCAGCAGGTCGCCCGCCTGAGGCTCGTTGGGAATGGTGCCCTCGCCGTTGGTGATCAGGGCCTCGATCTGAACGAGAGCGCCGAACGGCAGGTCGTCGACGGCCACCACGGTACGCGTGGGGGCATAGGTCGGGAAGAACATCTTCTGGACTTCGTCGACGTCGTCCATGTCGCGGATGTCCTTGACGAACACGGTGATGCGGACCACGTCGTTGAGAACATGGTCGATGCTTTCGACGACGGACTCGAGGTTCGCGAAAGCCTGGGCGGCCTGTTCGAGCACGCCGCCTTCGACGAGCTCGCCGGTTGCCGGGTCGATGCCCAGCTGAGCGGAGATGTTGTTGTAGTGCGAGAACGCCACGGTCTGAGAAGACATCGGGCACTTCGGCGCGTCTTCGGTATTGCGCGCCAATACGACGTTGTCACCCATGGTTCTACCTTCCTTTTGACACCCATCGGTCATTACATTCGCAGGACTTCTTGCCCCTGTCCTGCCGTGCAGTCGTTACTGCACGCAGCGCATTACACGGTACGGGGGGCATCTTGTCAACACATTTTGCAAAACCGTTTTCCAACTCGCCGCATGCCGCCGATGCCGCACCGTCTGGGACAGGGCTTCCATCGGAAAAGCGGCGACGAAGCTGTCGGATGGGCGAACTCTTGGGCAGCGCGCATCAATTCCGCGTAAAACGACGTCGGCGACGCTTGACTTCGAGCGCGCACGAACACGTAAACTCGCATATGACGAACACGTAAACTCGCATATGCGCCGACCGGGCGCGAAACGACGAAGACGACGGAAAGCCGAACACATGAAAACAGCTTCAGGCGATCGACCGAAAAAACGCAACGGCATCGACATGCTCCACGGTCCCCTTCTCGGGAAGATCATCGTATTCGCCGTGCCTCTCGCCTTGAGCAGCATTCTGCAGCAGCTCTTCAATTCCGCCGACGCCGTTTTCGCAGGCCGTTTCGTGGGCAATACCGCGCTTGCCGCCGTAGGAGGCGTCGCGCCCGTCATATCGCTGCTCATCGGCCTTTTCGTCGGCCTGTCCATCGGGTCGAACGTGGCGATCGCGATCCGCATCGGACATGGCGAGACGGCCAGAATCAAAGACGCCGTGCAGACCACGGCGGTGCTCGCCCTGATCAGCTCGGCATTGCTCACGGCATTCGGCGTATGCATAACCGACCCGATCCTCGACGCCGTGTCCATGCCCTCCGACGCTCGCGACGAAGCGGCGTGCTATCTGCGCATCTACTTCGCCGGCATCGCCTTCTTCCTCGTCTACAATTTCGGGTCGGCGGTGCTTCGAGCGAAGGGGGACACGCGCAGGCCCCTGTACGCCCTGGCTGTAGCCGTAGCCCTCAATGTGGCGTTCAATTACGCGGCGGTCGCCGTGTTCGACGCGGGAGTGGCGGGCATAGCGATCGCAACGGATCTATCGAATGCGGCAAGCGCCATGCTCGTCGTATGGTTCCTCCTGCGCGAAGAAGAATCCTTCAGGCTCGACCTGCGCAGACTCCGAATCGATTTCCCTTCGTTGAAGATGATTCTCTACATCGGCCTTCCCGCCGGATTGCAAAGCGTCGTATTCTCGGTGTCCAACGTCATCATCCAGGCTTTCATCAACGGCTTCGGCACCGATGCCGCCGCAGGATCTTCGGCGGCGATGAACTTCGAATACTACACGTATTTCTTCGTAAGCGCTTTCGCCCAGGCGGCCGTCACCTTCGTCGGACAGAACTTCGCCGCCGAGAAATTCGACCGGTGCGACAAGGCCATGAAGCTCTGCTTGGCGGGCGCCATCGTATCCGCCGCCGCGCTGAGCGCCGTCTTCGTCGGCATGGAAGATGTCTCGCTCGGCATTTTCACCACCGAAGCAGCCGCGCTCGGATACGCCTCGATACGCATGTGGCGCGTCGAGCTGCTGGAGTGCATGACCGCCACGTACGAGGTGGCCGCAAGCGGCATGCGCGGCATGGGATGGTCGGTGACGCCGACCGTCGTCGTGATTCTCGGATCGTGCGTATTGAGAATCGCCTATGTCCTCACCCTGTTCCAAACGGCTCCGACTTTCGACCATCTCATGGCGGTCTACCCCGTGACATGGGGAATAACCGGCGCCTCCATGGTCGCGCTCTACCTTTTCGCACGGAAACGCTCCTACGCGCCGAAAGAAGCGAGGTAGGCGGCCCCGCGCCGGCGCATCGGCCGCAAAACGAAGCGGCGGCGGCGAAAGCGTGATACCATAGCCGGACGATTCGAAACCCTACGGGAAGGACATCCCATGATCAAAGAGCTCGTGAAAGACGAAGCGATTCTGACCAAGCCGTGCGAGAAGGCCACCCCGGCCGACGAGCAGATCGCCCAGGACCTGGTGGACACCCTGCTCGCCACCGAAGGCGCGGCATGCCTGGCGGCCAACCAGATCGGCGAGACCAAGGCCGTCGTCGCCTACCTCGACGAGCAGGACCGGCCGCACGTCATGTACAATCCCAAGCTCCTGCTGGGCCTGGGCGCATTCAGGGCCGAAGAGGGCTGCCTGACCCGCGACGAAGCAAGCATCACCACGCGCTACGACCGCGCCAAGATTTCCTACCACGAGCTGGTGGACGGCGAGATGAAGCTGCGCAAGGAGGATTTCCAGGGCTGGACCGCCCAGATGCTGCAGCACATGATCGACCACTGCAAAGGCAAGCTCATCTAACGGATTCACGCGAAACCAACGGCGACGCAAGGCGCGCGGCTTCGGCTGCGCGCCTTTTCTTTTCTCCGTCTTAGCGCCGCACGAAACGGCCGTTCGCCGGATAGGGTGAAATTGAACCGAATCGTAAGCAAGTTCAATTTCATCTGTGCTAGACTGCACGAAAATTGAACTTATATGAAGAAAATTGAACTTTTAGCTTTATCCGGTTCAATCCGACCGCAAAGGAGGGTCCGTGACTTCCGAGACCTTTTCCGACCGCTTGAAAAACGCCATGGCCGACGCGGGCATGAAGCCGACCGACCTGATCGGCGCCGCCGCCGCGCGCGGATCGAAGCTCGGCAAAAGCCAGGTGAGCCAATACGTCAGCGGCAAGACCATTCCGCGCAAAGACGTAGCGGCCCTGATTGC
>USLD01000015.1 GCA_900555495.1 uncultured Slackia sp.
CAAGCGCGCCTCAACGCCCCCTCGGAGTCCACATGATGCCAGCGGGCCACATTCACCAACGTGAACAACACGTCGCCGAATTCCTCCTCGGCTTGATCGGGGGTTTCGGCGGCTTTGAACTCGGCGATTTCTTCGGCAACCTTGGCCCACACGTCTTCGGCGCGATCCCATTCGAAACCAGCCGCCGCGGCCTTGCGCGAAATCTTTTGCGCCTGCATCAACGCGGGAAAACTTGTCGGAACGCCGTCGAGCAGCCCCGTGCGCTCGTCGGCTTGAGAGTCGGCGCGCTTTTTCTCCTCGAGCTTCACCGCATCCCAGATCCCCAGCACTTCGGCGCTGTCGCCGGCCGCGCGATCGCCGAACACATGCGGATGTCGACGAATCATCTTGGCATCGATGTCGCGGCACACGTCGTCGATCGTGAACTCGCCCGCATCGGCCGCGATCTGGCTCTGAAGAACCACCTGCAGCAAAACGTCGCCCAGCTCTTCGCGCATATGGGCCGTATCGCCCGCTTCGATGGCGTCGACGGCCTCGAACGCCTCTTCGATCATGTTATGCGCGATGCTCTCGTGCGTCTGCTCGCGATCCCACGGGCATCCGTCGGGAGCGCGCAATGCCGCGATGGTCCTCACGAACGCGTCGAACGACGCCATGTCCCGTTCGGGCCTCCAAGCACTCTGCTGCTCGTCCATGAAACCTCCTGTCGATAACGTCCGCGGGTTCGCAACCCCGCGGGCCTGAGCAATCGTCCTTCCCGTAACCCGGCGCACGAAAGCGGCCGCGACGGACCTGCGTGCTTCCGGCGACGAATACACGAAGGCCGCCTCGAAAGGCGGCCTTCGATTTCATTGCGATATACGCGAAAAAGCGAGCTAGTCCTCGACGATTTCGGTGATGCAGCCCATGGGGCACTCTTCGACGCAGTCGCCGCATGCGATGCAAGCGTCTTCATTCTCGAGCACGACAACGCCGCCGGCGATCTCGAGAACGCCCTGAGGGCATGCGTCGACGCAGATGCCGCAGCCGATGCATTCATCGGTTTCAAGTACGGGATGAGGCATAACATACTCCTTTTTCCATCGGATACACCGGCGCTCGCAGCAAGACGAGCTCCTATCGTCTGCACGCAAGATACCATTGTGCCGCCGGTTTGCAAGAAAAATTCAGGAATTGATGCCGAACGGCATCCGAATGGCACGCATTAAACCCCCTATCTGCAATATCGGCCATAAAAGCCCGCCGGAACCCCGTCGATCATGGGCGCTTGCACTCCGGAAGTATAGAAAAAGTTGCTAGGGTCGATTGCGGGATCAAGGTTTCTATGGGATACTGAACGGTACCGAAAATGACGACATTTCGCTTAAACACACTTCAAATACCGCATGAGCGAAAGGACCCCATCTCATGGCAACGAAGCTTTCCCGCACTGCTTGCCCCGTCGAGGCGACTCTTTCCTTGATATCGGACAAGTGGAAGATCCTCATTCTGCGCGATCTTCTGACGGGCACGAAACGCTTCGGGGAGCTGAAGAAATCCATCGGCAGCATTTCGCAGAAGGTGCTCACCTCCAACCTGCGCGCCATGGAAGACGACGGCCTGGTCGTGCGTCAGGTGTACGCCGAGGTTCCGCCTCGCGTCGAATACACGCTGACCGATCGCGGCGAAAGCCTTCGTCCGATCATCGACGCCATGCGTTCCTGGGGTGAAGAGCACCAGAAGGAACTGGCAGCCGAAGAGGCCGCCAAGCAGGAAGCAGGCGCCGCCGAATAAGACGGGCAGCACGCCTCCGCTCATTCATCAACTCGCGCAACACAGCCGTAGCGCACCCTGAAGCCGCAGGACGGACCTGCGGCTTCTTTCGTATCCGCTGCGCAAGGCGCCACGATACCTTGCACCCCGCGCCGCACCGACCGGCCAGGTCGGGCCTAGCTCAGCCACGGCGCGCTTTTGCGCATGGCCTTCAAAAGCGCCCAATCGCGCTGCTTCATGCGCGGGTCGGCCAGATCGCGCGCGAACGACGAAAACGCCGCATAGGCGCGCCCGAACACGAACCCGTGGGCGCCCGGCGCGACGGGCTCGCGATACGCGGCCTGCAGAAGCGCCGCCGCGCGGGCGTCGGCCGCCACCAGCATCAAGGGATCGAGCGCCTCGACGGCGGCGAACAGGTTCTTGCACGCCTGGCGCATGGCGGCCTCGTCGGCCCCTTCGCACGCGCCTTCCCCCGCAGCCGCCCGCGCATCCAGAAACACGGGCTCGTCCAATCCGATGCCCGTGCACGCCGCCGCAAGAGCCGTGCGCGCCGCTGCGGGTAGGTCGTCGCCGTGCGCCACGCACACGGCCGCATCCGCGGGACCTTCCATGGCAACCTCGAACGGCGCCAACGCTCGGCGCTTCGCTTCCACATACATGTTGTTATTATTGCCCGGAGTTTTCACACCGTTTCCTTGTTCCTGCCGGCTTCAAGCTTCGCTTCGCACAATAATAAGGCATGAAAACAGCGGAACGCCGCGCTTGCCAAGCGGCTCCGCCCAACCGACGCAAGGAGGCGCGCTATGTGCACGAACGGTATCAACACCGCCCAGTTCGAGCAGATGATCGACCAGATCGACGACCATGTGAAACTCGAGCGTCGCTGGGCCCACAACCTGGGACATCAGGCCGAAGACGCCGGCTATGCCACCGTGGGCGCCAAGCTGCATGAGGCCATGGCACTGCTCGACGCCGTGCGCGCCACGCTCGACGACGCCAAAGAAGCCCTCGAGGACGACGCTCGCGACGCCAGCGGCGTCACCGTGGAACTGGTGTAATCCATGGGCCGAGACCTCATGCGGTTCTCGGTAGCCATGCCCGAGGACCTGCTCATGCGCTTCGACGCCCTGGTGGCCAAGCGCGGACTGGCTAAAAACCGCAGCGAAGTCGTGCGCGACCTGGTTCGCGAGGCCCTTGCGGAAGAAGACTGCACGCTGCCCGGCGAAGAGGTCATGGGCACGCTCACCATCGTGTTCGACCACCATTCGGGCGACGTGCGCGACAAGCTGGACACCATCCAGCACGAATACTACGAACAGATCGTCACCTGCCTGCACGTGCACCTGGACGCGCACACCTGCATGGAGGTGGTCATCCTGCGCGGCGAAAGCGCGCTGGTGCAATCCATTTCCAACATCATCCTGGGCACCAAGGGCGTGACGCACGGTCATCTGACCATGACCACCACCGGCAACGGCCCCTATCACGGGGGCGCGGGCGGCGACATGGCCCGGGCCTGGGCCCACGACCATCCCCATACGCCCGCCAGCTCGGCCGTCTACCCCTCCCGCTAAGGGCGGACGGCCGCGGCCCGCGCGGCTCAAGCGAAAAGACAGGAGAATCATGAAAGAAGCTCTCGACATAGAAGTGCACGGCATCGTGCAAGGGGTGGGGTTCCGCCCCTTCGTCTATAAGGCCGCACGCAGGCACCTGATCTGCGGCTGGGTACTCAACGCCACGGCAGGCGTGTTCATCCACGCCGAAGGCGAATCGAAAGACCTCGACGATTTCGTGCTCGAGATTTCCGACCATGCGCCCGCAGCCGCGCGCGTCAGCGAGATCCTGATGAAGGAAGTGCCCCTGGCCGATTTCAAGGAGTTCTCGATCCGCTATTCCGACGAAGGCGACGCCCAGGCCACCACGCTGGTGTCGCCCGACCTGGCGACCTGCCCCGAATGCGCGGCCGAACTGTTCGATCCGGAAAACCGCCGGTATCGCTATCCCTTCATCAACTGCACCAACTGCGGCCCGCGCTTCACGATCATCGACAAGCTTCCCTACGACCGCAAATACACGTCCATGGAGAAGTTCGCCATGTGCGAGCAGTGCGCCGCCGAATACGCCGACCCCGAAGACCGCCGCTTCCACGCGCAGCCCGACGCCTGCTTCGAATGCGGCCCGCACCTGACGTGGCGCACGGTCGACCGCGCGCTCGACGCCGAAGCCGACCTGGCGCGCCATCGCGAAGCCGAGCAGGCGAAAGCGCCCGCCGACGCCGACGGCACGCCCCGCGTGGGCGCCGACCTGGCATCGTCCGACGCGATCGTCGACGCGGCCGTCGCCCTGCTGAAAAACGGCGGCATCGTGGCCGTGAAGGGCCTGGGCGGCTTCCACCTGGCATGCGACGCGCGCAACGCCGACGCGCTGGCCGAGCTGCGCCGCCGCAAGCGTCGCGGCACCAAGCCGCTCGCGGCCATGTATCCCACACTGGACGCCCTGCGCAAAGACTGCCTGGTCAACGACGCGGAAGAGCGCCAGCTCACCGGCCCGCAGCGCCCGATCGTGCTGCTGCGCAAGAAGCCGGGCGCGCATTTCGCGGAAGGCCTGGCCGACGGACTGGGCGAAGTGGGCGCCATGCTGCCCTACACGCCGCTGCAGCACCTTATGCTGGACGCGTTCGGCGGCCCGCTGGTCATGACTTCGGGCAACCTGCACGACGAACCCATCCAGACCCAAGACGACGAGGCCTTCGTGGCGCTGCACGGCATCGCCGACGCGTTCGTAGGCAACGACCGCCCCATCCGCACCCGCTTCGACGATTCCGTCGTGCGCGTCATCACCGCAGGCAGCGCGGGCGAAGCGGTGCAGACCGTCCGCCGCGCGCGCGGATTCGCGCCCCTGCCCGTGGCGACCGGCAAAACCGACGGCACCACCCTGCCCGACGGCTCGCCGCGCACCATCGTGGCCGCAGGCCCCGAGCAGAAGAACACCTTCTGCCTGCTGCGCGGCGCGGACGCCTTCGTCAGCCAGCACATCGGCGATATGGAAAACGCCGAGACCTACGACGCGTGGCTCGACACCCTGGCGCGCTTCGAAGGCCTCTTCGAGGCCGAGCCCGCCGCCGTGGCGTGCGACATGCATCCCGAATACCTGTCCAGCAAGTGGGCGGCCGAACGCCACGACGAGGGCCTGCCCCTGTGCAAGGTGCAGCACCACCACGCGCACATCGCCGCCGTCATGGGCGAAAACAACCTGGACGAAGCCGTGATCGGCGTGGCCTTCGACGGCACGGGCTACGGCATGGACGGCGCCATCTGGGGCGGCGAAGTCATGCTGTGCAACCGCACCGATTTCGAGCGCTTCGCCAACTTCTCCTACGTGCCCATGCCGGGCGGCGCGGCGGCCATCAAGAACCCGCTGCGCATGGCCTACGGCGTGCTGTGGCAGTACGACCTGCTGGAGCACCCCGCCGCCAAGCGCGCCCTGGCAAGCCTGGGAGATGCGGCCGACACCTGCGAGCGCATGGTGGAGCGCGGCCTGAACTGCCCCATGACCTCGAGCGCGGGCCGTCTGCTCGACGCCGTCAGCGCGCTGCTGGGCATCTGCACGCAGCCCACCTACGAAGGCGAGGCGGCCATCATGCTGGAAGCGGCCATCGCCGGCGTGAGCACCGATGCGAGCTATGAAATCGGCATCGTGAAGAACACCGCCCTGGAAACCAGCACCGCCCACGACACGAGCGTCGTGCTGCTGGACGCCGAGAGCATGTTCGAAGCAATGCTGGACGATATGGAAGCCGGCGTGGAAACCCCGTTCATGGCCGCGAAGGTGCACAACGCCGTCGCCACGGCGATCGCACAGGCGTGCCTGGTGGCCAACGCCGCCTACGGCATTTCCACCGTTGCTCTGGGCGGCGGCGTGTTCATGAACCGCTACCTGACCGAGCGCACCGTGGCGCTGCTGCAGACGGCCGGATTCACCGTGGCGCTTTCCCAGGAGCTTCCGCCAAACGACGGCGCGGTCTCCTTCGGCCAGGCCGTGGTGGCGCAGGCCCGCTTCGCAACGCAAGATTAACCGGACGGGCGCCGGTTCCCGCAACGCGGCGCCCCCTTCGATATACGCGCATGGCGGGCGCGGCGCGCCGCATGCGAGAAAGGACGAATATGTGCTTGGCAATTCCCGCTAGGATCGCCGAAATCGGCGAGGACAACCTTGCCACCGTCGATATCCTGGGCGTCACGCGCAAGGTCTCGGTCGATCTGACCCCGCAGGCCGGCGTGGGCGATTACGTGCTCGTGCACGCAGGCTTCGCCATCGAGGTGGTCGACGAGCAGTTCGCTCAGGAAACGCTTGACCTGATCAGGGATTTTCCCGAACTGGCCGACGCCGAAGCGGTGTAGGGCCATGGTCGATCAGAACAGCTTCAAAGACCCCGTGCTGGCGCGTGGCCTGATCAAGAGCATCCAGGCGCTCGCGCCCGAACACGCCACGCTCATGGAGGTGTGCGGCACCCACACCGTGGCCATAGCCCGCAACGGCATCCGCGACCTCATGCCCGAAGGCTGCAAGCTGGCCAGCGGCCCGGGCTGCCCCGTGTGCGTCACCGCCAACCGCGACATCGACGCCGTGATTGCCCTGGCTCGCGTGGAAAACGTGATCCTGACCACGTTCGGCGACATGACACGCGTGCCCGGCAGCTCGTCTTCGCTGCTCAAGGAGCAGGCGGCGGGCCGCGACGTGCGCATCGTGTACTCGCCGCTCGATGCGCTGAGCATCGCGCAGGCCAACCCCGACCGCCCCGTGGTATTCGTGGGCGTGGGCTTCGAGACCACCACCCCGCTGGTGGCCATGGCCATCAAGCGCGCGGCTGCGTTGGGTCTGAAGAACTTCAGCGTGTACGCCGCCCACAAGAACATGCCGGGCGCCCTTGACGTGCTGATGGGCGATCCCGAGCTGAAGGTGGATGCCTTGATCCTGCCCGGCCACGTGAGCACCATCATCGGCATCGAACCGTACCGATTCCTGGCCGAAAAGTACGGCATTCCCGGCGTGATCACCGGCTTCGAGCCGCTCGACGTGCTGCAGGGCATCGCCATGCTGATGCGCCAGCTGCATGAAGGCCGCGCCGAAATCGAGAACGCCTACGCCCGCGGCGTCATGGCCGAAGGCAACCCCGTGGCCCTGGCCGCGATCGACGACGTGTTCGAAACCTGCACCGCCACCTGGCGCGGACTGGGCCCGATCGAGGGCAGCGGATACCGCATTCGCGAACAGTACGCGCAGTTCGACGCGCTGCGCCGTTTCGAGCCGGAAATCGAAGAGACCCGCGAACCGCGCGGCTGCCGCTGCGGCGACGTGCTGCGCGGCATCATGGCGCCCAACGAATGCCCGCTGTTCCGCAAGGTGTGCAGCCCCGAGAACCCAGTTGGTCCGTGCATGGTGAGCTCGGAAGGATCGTGCGCGGCGTATTTCCGGTACTACTGACCTTTCTTGCTTGGCGCGAACGCTTGAGAAATGGACAGGCGGCCGCAATGGGAGGGGCGGAAGGGTTCGTGCTCAAACAGTCCTGACGCGCTCGAAGGCCGCACTCAGCGCTTTCGGCTTGCGCGGAACTGCGCGCGAACCCTTTCGCCCCTCTTGCGATACGGGCCGACCTACAAGGCCAGGAACGCACGGCGGCATAGGATAGGCTACGAAATTCCGTTCACCAGACATTTCTATGAGTACACGCCCCAGCGCCGACATCCTGGCCGAGGCCCGCGAACTTGAGACGAGCATCGCCAAGACACTAGCCGGAACTCTTCGATAGGCAATAAGCGAGCGCCTGCCTTGCACGTGCATAAAGGCAGGCGCCGCCAAACTACTCCTCGTAGAGCACCGTGTCACCCGCCGTCACGCGAACGGGCATGCGCTTACGGGAAATTATTATGTACTCGAACCTCGGATCCTTATTGGGCCCTGGCGTGAGCACTTCCTCGACATGGAGGCCCAACTCATACCACTCCTCGAATCCAGGGAGGTTCCGGGTGTCCTCGCCGGGATTCCACTCGCCGTTATCCTCCCATTCACCATTGGCGTACTTGCAGAGATATGCATCGCCCTCCGCAAACTCAAGGCGGAGCAAGGGGAACCTGTTATCCAAGCTGAAGTTCTCAATCTCACCGATCGCGTTATCCCTCGCTTCATTAACGGTCATGTTCGAAATCCTCCTCAGGCCGAGCGGGAACGATGTGGCATCCGCTCTTGCTATAGTGAATAGTTCCGAGTGTTGTTTCTAAACCACTCTGACCGCCCTTCTTCTTCCAAATGCCGATAGCAACATGGAAGTCAATGACCTCCTTGTTCGGCTCGAACCACGCGCCCGTCCCAGCATACTCTTCAATCAACCTCTGCGCCTCGGCGATCGAGAGGCGCAGGACGCTCCTCCCGGGGATGTAGCTCTTGTGCCGGGGACGTGCTTGCCCTGCCCATCCGCGTGGATGCGTGTGGTGAAGCCGTTCACCCTGCGGAACCCGTCGTCGCGAGAACCGCGCGTGCCGTCGAAACGACCGCCGCTAGAAAACTTCGACATCGAACCCCTTTCTCAATCAGACGTGGACAATGTCGGCCAACTGACTGATTCCAGGGTATTTCCCGATGCTCATTGAGTCGCTCCCTCGCCGTTACGACGAATTTGCATTCGGTTATCGAAAATTGTCGACACGCGCGAGAAACGATGAAGGGGCTTTCGCGCGCGATTCAAGACGCTAAGCCGTAAAAACCAATGTTCCGCCTGAAAAATGTGTTGTCGCGCACTTTTAAGGCCTTATTATTGTGTAATCACGCACTTTTAAGGCGGAACTTCTTAGAGGGAGGGCGCGATGAAGCGATTTCTCATGGACGAACTCGTCGAATGGAAGAACAGAACGCGCCGGAAACCGCTGCTCCTCAACGGGGCTCGTCAGGTCGGAAAAACCTGGCTGCTCAAGGAGTTCGGGTCGATACACTTCGACAACGTCGCCTATATAAGCCTCGACAACGACCCTGTCGCCCGAAGCTATTTCGACGCCGACTTCAACGTACGCAGAATCATTAGCTCGCTTTCCCTCGAACTCGACATCGATATCGACCCCGACAAAACGCTTATCGTCCTCGACGAGATACAGGCCTGCCCGAAAGCGATCACATCCCTCAAATACTTTTGCGAGAACGCCCCTGAATACGCCGTCGTCGCAGCAGGTTCGCTCTTGGGAGTATCCGCAACAGAGGGAACGGGGTTTCCTGTCGGCAAAGTGAACATGCTCGACCTCTATCCCCTTTCGTTCCCTGAATTTCTCTACGCCACAGGCAACGGAAGGTTCGCCGAACTCATCGAATCGGGCGACGCCGACATGATGGAGCCCTTTTCCGGCAAGCTCGAAAACTTGCTGAAGCAATACTACGTTGTCGGAGGAATGCCCGACGCCGTCAACGCGTTCATAGAAAGCGAGGACTTCCAGGCCGCCCGCGAAATACAGCATGAAATCCTTGACGGATATACGCGCGACTTCGCAAAGCACATTCCTCCCAGGCTTCTCGCGCGAACCATGCTCGTTTGGGAATCCATCCCCAAGCACCTGTCCAAAGAAAACAAGCGGTTCATCTTCGGCCACGTGCGCAAAGGCGCCCGGGCAACAGATTTCGAAGAAAGCATCTCCTGGCTTGAACAGGCGGGTCTGATCGACAAGGTACGCAGAGTAAGCAAGCCTGGAATTCCCCTCTCTGCATACGCGGAGCAAAACTCCTTCAAGGTGTTTCTTGTCGATATCGGGCTTCTCAGCGCTATGTGCGGGCTTGACCCCGCATCCATTCTGAAGGGCAATCAGGTTTTCACCGAATTCAAGGGGTCGCTGACGGAGCAATACGTCTGCCAGGAGCTCATTGCCAGCCGCGGCCTTGCGCCCTTTTACTGGTCCGCCGAAAACTCAAGCGGCGAAATCGACTTCGTAGCGCAAATAGACGGCACGGTATACCCCATCGAAGTGAAGGCCGAAGAAAACCTACGCGCGAAAAGCCTGAGGGCGTTCAAATCCTCCTACCCGCAAACCGAATGCGTGCGATTCAGCATATCGGGCTACCGTGAGCAGGACTGGATGAAAAACGTCCCGCTTTATGCGATATCGAGCACCAAGCTGTGGGGCTAGACGCAGCGCCTAGAGCGATACCAGCTCGTACCGGCGCGCTTCTTTGGCCCTGCTCTTCAGATAGTCCCTCAATCCGGGGTCGGTCGCGTACACATAGCACCCTTTCATGCCTCGCGTCATGAGGGTGCGATAGGTGTTCTTGATGATTTCGTCCGCCAATCGATGCGCACGTTCGGGATCTTCGCCCTCCATTTTCTTCAAGCCCTTGATCGACTGGTCCGTTCTCGCCCTTTTCGTGTAGTCGGAAACCATGCGACCGTCCTCGTATCGCAGGTCATCCCCTATGATCACACCGACGTATTCGAACTCGAGACCTTGAGTCGTATGGATGCAGCCCGCCTCGTTTATCGATGTCGGGCTGATCGCGAACGCCTCTCCGCCGTCCAGATTCCAGCTGATTTCGAAGTCGTCTATCTTGATCTCGTGGACATTCGTGTCGGAACGCCCCGCCTTCGGCCAATTCCAGCAATAACCTGCCAGAATGCGCGCCTTATTAGAGCCCTCGTTACGCTCGAAGACCCTCTGCTTCATTTCTTCCGGGGTGTCGAACACTACGAACTCGTAATCGATGCCCTCGAGATCGTAGTTTGCCGTGCTCCTAATCTCCAAAACGTCGTCGAGCCAGGCAAGATAGCCGTCGGACCCATTGCAGCGAAACTGGGAACGGAGTTCCTCCTCGTAAACCGTGGCTCCGTTGACCGCCGCCCAGTGCTTTATCTCGGCAACGCTGCCGATATCCTTCACGGTCACACGCTGGCTTTCGTCGATGAAAAACACGCTGAGCTTCGCGGCGTGGATGATTTCATGCACCTGGTTGATGCCCTGATTGCCATAAAGACCCGACTTCTCATTAAGGCGATGCGCCTCGTCGGCAAGAATGACGCCCACAGCGCTTTCGGGAGCGTCGACGTAAGAGCCGGAACCCTTGAACATGTTGTCGATGCTGCTCTTGGTCCTATGCCCCTTGAGCTTCCTCGCATAGACCAGGCGCGGCGCGCTGTTCTTCGAGCAATACTGCGCGAACACTCCCTCCTGGGTAAGGCGGGCAAGCAGGTTCACGGCAATGACCGTCTTGCCGGTTCCCGGACCTCCCTTTGCTATAAGCACGCGTTTTCTGCCGTCTTTTTCGCAGCATCGCGAGAGCTCCATGATGCGTTCGAAAACGACCTTCTGCTCGTCGATAAGATTGAACTCAGGGTTGCTTTCGAGCATTCCGACGATGGCGTCTTGCAAGCTCTTCGACGGACGGATGCGGCCGTTATCGATCTCGTAAAGGATTTCGCCGCCGTCCCCATCCTTTACCACGCGCTTGATGTAATCGCGCAGCCTGCGGACATCGCCCTTTGCAAAAGCGGGCGCGTCATCCAGATAGTCCTGGTAAACAGGGTCGTCCAGAGGGTCGTTTTCCACCCGGAGATAATTATGCAAATAGGCGCAGGGCCAAAGCCGGACGCTAGAGGTCTGAGCGTACTCGTTGTAATCCCGAATCATTTCCGCATAGCTCCAGGCCTGGTAAGAGGGATGGACCACGCGTCGATTGGCGCCGCCCGTATATGTCTCCACAAGCCCGTCGAGGCCGTCGACCTTGTTGAGCTTTTCCCACTGCTTGAGCTCGATGATTACCACGTTGGCGCAGTGCTTGTCGTCATAGCCCGACACAAGGAAGTCCACGCGCTTGGCAGTGTTGGGAAGGTTATATTCGATGGCGATCCCCGAATCCTGCGGTATCTCGTCGTCGTTGAGCACTTTGTACATGTACTCGAGCGAGTTCACCCATGACCGGAATTCAGCCTCGCCCGTTTTGCGATGCATCTTCTCGAGGATGTTGTCCCGGATGCTGTAGGCGATGGTGTCCTCCACGACTTCCGTCATAAAGTCAGCTTTGCTTCCGCTGTAAATAATCATGGCCTCAACTCCGTGTGTTTCCTCAAGCCCGCACGAAACGCATCGACGAACCGATTTCTTATCAGCACCGATTTTAACGCCGATTCCGCCGCCGATTCGACGCAGCAGCCTCGGCAGGCCGGGCACATCGTGCGAAAAGACAGCCAGGACATGCGCGAGCAGTTCGACGCGAACCCCGACGCCTATACAAGAATTATGAATAACGACCTCTTACCGATCGTCTACCACCGCTGCAATACGCTCGAGGGCTAAGCTTGTCTACGACACACGGACCTCATGAGACACAACCAAGGAGCGAACGCATGAACGACGAAACCGTTTTGCTCGGCCACGGGTCGGGCGGCACCATGATGAAGCGCATCATCGACGAGGTGTTCGCCGCGTCCTACGGCAGCGAAGAGCTCGCCCAGGGCGACGATGCCGCCGTTCTTCCCGCGCCGGCGCCGGGCGAACGCCTGGCGTTTTCTACCGACACCTTCGTGGTGACGCCGCACTTCTTCCCGGGCGGCAACATCGGCCGCCTGGCCGTGTGCGGCACGGTGAACGACGTTGCCACCAGCGGCGCGCGCGTGAAGTACCTGTCGGTGGGCATGGTGCTGGAAGAGGGCTTCCCCATGGACGACCTGCGTCGCATCTGCGCCACAATCGCCGAAACCGCCGAAGAGGCGGGCGTGCACGTGGTGACGGGCGACACCAAGGTGGTCAACCGCGGCCACGGCGACGGCATCTACATCAACACCGCGGGCGTCGGCCTGATTCCCGCCGAACGCGACCTTTCCGGCACCTATTGCAAGCCGGGCGACAAAGTGATCGTCAGCGGCACCATGGGCGATCACGGCATCGCCATCATGACCCAGCGCGAGGGCCTTTCGTTCGCCGCGCCCGTCGAAAGCGACGCCGCACCGCTGAACCACCTGATCGCAGAGGTGCTCGAGGCCGCGCCCCAGACGCGCTGCTTCCGCGACCCCACGCGCGGCGGCCTGGCCTCCACACTGAACGAATTCGCCAGCCAGTCGGGCGTCGACATCGTGGTGCGCGAAGGCGACGTGCCCGTGAAAGACGTGGTGCGCGGCGCATGCGACATGCTGGGCTACGACGTGCTGCAGGTTGCCAACGAAGGCAAGATGGTCTGCGTAGTTCCGGCCGAACAGGCCGACGCGGCCCTTGCCGCCATGCGCGCGAACAAGTACGGCGCCGACGCCGCCATCATCGGCGAGGTGGCCGAGGCGTCGCCCGAGCGCGGCCCCAAGGTGTTTTTGCAGACCGGATTCGGCAGCAAGCGCATCCTGGACATGCTGGTGGGCGAACAGCTTCCGCGCATCTGTTAAGCAACCGTTGCGAAAGCGCGCGGCGAACGGCCGGCCTCCTTTTCGAAGGGGCCGGCCGTTTTTATGGGCAGATGGCCGACACACGCAATCTATCAGGCAAAACGCTGCGCTTCCGCCCAAAACGGGCGGCGCGGTGGCTTACGGCGAAGGGGTCGCTCGAAACACGGCCTGCATCACTGTCTCTCCACATGAGGGCGCATAAAGTGGCGGGCGATACGTCCCATTTGGTACACTATGCAGACAAAGCGAAAATACCACGATGGCGCACGTTCTTTTCGTGCGCCATTTTCTTGCATATCGTTTTCGAGAAAGAGACGCCCATGCTTGCCAGCGAAACCGAGAAACTCTATCCCGCTGCGAAAACCCTGGTGCGCGATAAGGTTGCCAGCCGCATCCACGCGAAGGACCACACGCTCTACGCGTTCGAAGAGGACGCGTGCGATTGCGCTGCCGATTTCATGGGCTGGGCTGACCTGGCTACCAACCCGCCGTATCCCTGCGAGCAAATCCAGGCCTTCGCCGCCAAGGCGATCGCCGAAGGCATCGAGACCGTGCTGCTTATCGGCCAGGGCGGTTCTACCCAGGCCCCGATGACCATCACCAAGTACAACAAGATCGACCGCAACGCCGTCGATTTCAAGGTGCTCGACTCCGTGTCTCCCGTGCGCGTGCGCACCATCCTGACCGGCATCGACCTGGAAAAGACGCTCGTGCTGGTTTCCAGCAAGTCGGGCGGCACCATCGAGATGCGCAGCGTTCTGGACGCCGTGGTGGACCACTTCGCCGAAACCATGCCCGCCGAGCAGATTCCGTCGCACCTGGTGGCGATCACCGACCCCGGCAGCGGTCTTGAGGCCCGCGCGCTCGATGAACATTGGCGCGCCTGCTTCCCCGGCGAACCCACCGTGGGCGGCCGCTTCAGCGCGCTGTCCGTGTTCGGCCTGGTTCCCGCTGCGCTTGCCGGCATCGACCTGGCCGATTTCCTGGGCCACGCCAAAGAGGCCGAGCAGGCCTGCAGCGAAGACGCCGTGGATAACCCGGCAATCGCGCTGGCATCGTTTTTGTTCGACAATTACCTGGCAGGCCGCGACAAGTTCTGCTTCTTCACGCCGAAGCGCGGCCGCGTTCTGGGCCTGTGGATCGAGCAGCTGGTGGCCGAAAGCCTGGGCAAAAACGGCCTCGGCATCCTGCCCAATATCGAAATCGACACGCTGCTTCTGGCCGAAGACCCCAAAGACC